>NZ_JAQFJH010000040.1:0-1242 GCF_030440025.1 Streptococcus sp. SO2 | reverse complement strand
AGTGGATCTAAACAAAGTGGTCGCAGACTATGACGCCAGTTTTTTTCCGATTGATTTCAGAATCTTCACCTATCGTAATAATCCCAAGAACGTCATCAATATAGAAGTTAAAGACAAACAAGGTACTATAAAAACCGTAGTTTTAAACATTGATAGTGGAAAAGTAGAAGGAGAGTATCAAGAGCGTTCAGATATCTATGAAGCGGGTCCTTACTATTTTTATACGACACTGGATCAGTATGCAGAAGATAAGGGGTATGTAGTAGGTCGGCTCATTGAAAGTTCTTTGCCTTTTAAAGAGGCGGGCAAGGTTGTTGATACCAACATAAACCTCTTTGAGGAATATCCTGAAATTGAGAAAAAAATAACTGAAGGAGATTGGGCTCTTATTCCTCAAGAAGAATACGTGACCCCAGAGGAATGGTTTGACAAAGTTTTGTACTGGATGGCTCCTAAGGGAGAAGAGAAACTGACGATTTATGGTATAGATACTAAGGGTCAGATTTCTGATACCCCACTCACGACTTATGCAGAATATCAAGCCTGGGTTCAAAAACAACGATCAGAAGGGAATATAAATGAAACGAATTGATCCTGAGAGAATAAAGAGTATAAAAGCGAGTATCAACGCATCTACTAATGAAATACCAGATGACATTCGCTCGCTGATTGATGCGCCAGTGACAGGTAATTTTGAAGACTGTGTTAAGCGAACCAAAGCAACAATGGAGAGCTTAGTAACAACGGTTGATTCGCTTGATCAGTATTTAGATAGTGTAGCGGATGCTTTTGCGGCAACAGAAGCTGCTTTAGCTGCGGCAATTGATGGAGGTATCTATATTAAAGCTCCTGAGTCACGAGCAGAACGTAGAGAACGATATATCCAAGGCGGGAAAAATTCCCAAGAACGCCACAATCGTAGAAAAATGGTTGAAATCGCAGAGAGTCAATATAGTGATTTTCCATAATTACACAAATCACCTGAATTTATTTCAGGTGGTTTTCTTTTGTTTTTCTCAACTTCTCACGTTATCTATCATGTGGTATAATAGAACAAAAACATTTTCCTTCTAGTACCTTGAAAATTCTATGCTATTTACAAAAAATATACCCTGTCCCTCGGGGTCCACTTGATCCTAGCTACTCAGAAACCATCTGGTGTGGTGGATGACCAGATCTGGTCTAACTCACGCTTCAAGATCGCCCTTAAGGTGGCGGACCGTTCGGACTCCAATGAAATGC
>NZ_JAQFJH010000039.1:0-1670 GCF_030440025.1 Streptococcus sp. SO2 | reverse complement strand
TTCGCTGGACGTTTGTTCTTAGCAATCATTGATTTTTTAGCCATTAGATTTACCTCCTATATTATTTTGCAAAAGGCATTCCAAGGCCTGTAAGCAATGCACGTGACTCTTCGTCAGTGTTAGCAGTAGTTACGATAACGATGTCAAGACCACGAGTTTTGTCAACATCATCGAAGTTGATTTCTGGGAAGATCAATTGTTCTTTCACACCAAGTGTGTAGTTTCCGCGTCCATCAAATGATTTTGTTGGAACACCATGGAAGTCACGTACACGTGGAAGTGAAACTGAAACCAATTTATCCAAGAATTCGTACATACGTTCCCCACGAAGGGTAACTTTTGCACCGATCGCAACACCTTCACGAAGACGGAAGCCGGCGATTGATTTTTTAGCTTTAGTGATAAGTGGTTTTTGACCTGAGATAAGCGCCAATTCTTCAGCAGCTTTTTCAAGGCTTTTAGCGTTTGATACAGCTTCACCAACACCCATGTTCAAAACGATCTTATCTACTTTAGGAACAGCCATCACTGATGAGTAGTTGAATTGTTCTGTCAACGCAGGAACTACTTCATTAAGATATTTTTCTTTTAAACGATTTGCCATTATACTTCTCCTTTCCTTCGTGATTAATCAAGCACTTCGCCTGATTTTTTGTTGTAGCGAACTTTTTTACCGTCTACAAATTTGTAACCAACACGACCAGCTACACCGTTTTTGTCCAAAACTTGAACGTTTGATACGTGGATAGCTGCTTCCTTCTCGATGATACCACCTTGAGGAAGTTCGTTAGTTGGACGTTGGTGTTTCTTAACGATGTTAACACCTTCAACGATAACTTTGTTTACTTTTGGAAGGGCAGTAAGGACAACAGCTTCTGTTCCCTTATCTTTACCAGCGATTACGCGAACTTTGTCGCCTTTTTTTACAAACATTTTTTTCTCCTTTTATTCTTACGCCCAATGGGCACCCTGGCTAGGCCAGGGGACTGTGTTTGTTTGTTTTTGCTCTGTGAAAATTAAAGTACTTCTGGAGCAAGTGACACGATCTTCATGAAGCCACCTTCACGCAATTCACGTGCAACTGGGCCAAAGATACGTGTTCCGCGAGGAGTTTTATCTTCACGGATGATAACTGCTGCGTTTTCGTCAAATTTGATGTATGAACCATCAGCACGACGAGCACCTGATTTAGTACGAACGATAACTGCTTTAACAACGTCACCTTTTTTAACCGCACCACCAGGAGTAGCTTGTTTTACAGATGCCACAATAACATCACCGATGTTCGCAAATTTACGTTTAGAACCACCAAGAACTTTGATAGTCAAGATTTCGCGTGCACCGCTGTTGTCTGCGACTTTCAAACGAGTTTCTGTTTGAATCATTTCAGTTTTCTCCTTTCAGGTTTGATTAGATGATAACCGCTTCTTCAACGACTTCTACAAGACGGAAACGTTTTGTAGCTGAAAGCGGACGAGTTTCCATGATACGTACGATATCGCCTTCTTTGGCAACATTGTTTTCATCATGTGCTTTGTATTTTTTAGAGTAGTTAATACGTTTACCATAGACTGGGTGGTTACGTTTTGTTTCAACTACAACTGTGATTGTCTTGTCCATTTTGTCAGATACAACACGTCCAACAAGAACTTTACGATTATTGCGTTCCA
>NZ_JAQFJH010000004.1:0-148540 GCF_030440025.1 Streptococcus sp. SO2 | reverse complement strand
ATCCTTTGGGTGAGAGGATATCGGTGCCAGCCTGACCGACTATGGTATCAGCCAAGAGCACACAGTTTGTAGATAAGACAAAGTAGGATTTAAACTTAGATTTGATAAATTTATAAAGTTCCCCATCCGTCTCATGTCTGATTTTATAAGCGTAGGTGTAGTCTTCCTTACCATCTTCCGTTTTAATTTTATCTGCGCTTGGCTCCCAAGGAATCGTTAGTTGTTTTAATTCAGCTAATTTTTCCTGAACCGCTTCTTCCATTTCCGGTGTCAAATCTATTCCGTAACCAAATAGCGTTTTTTGACTCTCCCGTTTACATAAGTCAATGTACTTATCACGGTCGCAAAAATATAAAACACCATCTCCAACCATACCAAATAAGGTCTCAGATGACGGATCATAGTTTCCATAAGAAATCACACGTCCTTGATAACAAAGGTCCACATGACCAATAGCTGAAAATAGAGAAGTCTCCGCTGTATGAACGAAAATTTCAAGATCTGCTGTCTTACCAAACTTCACCATTCCAAGATAGATTTCCTCTTCCTCATCAGCATTTTCCTGCATGAATTTATTGATTTTTGCTAAAGTACTTGCAGGGATGAGAGCGGCTAGGGCAATAGGTAAGCTCATTCTGACACGACGTTTGAGATGGTTTTTCCCAATTTCCTTTTCAAATAAGAAACCGTCACGGATATTGGACACACCATAAAGGAAAAAATAAGCCCCTAATACAAAGAGTTGAAAGACAGAATTTCCTGTAGAGGACAAAAGACTAGTCCCACCAAGAAAAACTAGTACGAGACCATCTAGTAAGAAACGAAAACGAGGTCGAATTTTGTTTTTGCGGTAGAGAACATAGGTGACAAGGTTGATACTAGCATGAAAAATCTGAGAAATTCCAATCACAAGAGCCAAAATATAAATTGGCACATCAGTAGCAAGATTCGAGCCTAGCAAATATCCCATCACTAACAATTTAACCAGTGCAACTCCCAAGGTGTCCGTTGACTGACTTTTTTTGAAAATACGTAATACTAAATCTAAGACCGTTGCTATCCAAGCTAAAAACAGAACCAGTCGAATAACCGTCACTGGCAACCAAGTTCCCGTGACCATCAAGATAAGACCTAGCAGAACAAACAAGAAACCCTGAACAAGTAATTTCTTACCTGTCAGACCTAAAGAAAGAATTTTTTCCATAAAAGACCTTTCAAAAATAATAATTAAGCCCTTTGATCAAATTGACTGGTAAATAGCTGACGGCACAAACAGCCTGTGCCAGCAAGACATGGCGACTGACTGTAGCAATGTCACCATCTTGTCTTTTGCACTTCTGAAATTTGTTTTATTGAGTCGAAATCAGAGCTTTTAAAAACTAGCTAAACTTGAAAGCTAACCATAATTGCTAGATAAAAAAGGTGCAACCAATCCTTCTTGTAAAGGTAGGAAAGAATTATATCCATTCCATTAATTATTTATATATTACCTATTGTGACACAATACTCACTATAATTCAACTTTTTACCTATTTAAAACCATAAAGCCTACATAACTCTTTGAAGAGAACAAAAATCTGAATGTAATAAGATAGTACCCATTACCCATATTATAATTAGATTATGAATTGAAGCTTTTTGGAACTAAAATTAGGAATAATTGAGAAAGTAGGGAGGGAAATTTTGCTTTTACCCCATTTTGAAATAATTTCATTTTAGATTTTTCTAAGTTTCTTTCAAAGAGCCTGCAGGGGGCATCTAAACAACAGGAAAAAGCCTTGATTGCAAGGCTTTTTTGTTTATCTAAGTATTTAGGGGCTATCCCCAAAGATAGTTTCTCAATGTTCCACTTCTTCCTTAAATCGTACTTTTCCTTGGCTGTATAATCTCATAATCTTCACAAAGCGAACTGGATTGTTTTGGTTATACAAAAGAAAGACTGAAAAGAATAACAAGCTAGTCAACCACAAACCATAGCTTTCATTAATTGGTTGGCCAAATTTTAGAGGAAGGGTCAAGAAATACAAAAAATAATAGATGGATACTATATTTACTACAAAGCGAGCAAATCGATAAGGTAAAGCAGACAGTTGTCTGGGATCAAACTGGTTTTTGACAAACAAATTATGAGCTGCTGCATAGTAAAAGACTTTCTCTGTCGTTGGATGGGCCTTACGAACATTTTTATAGAGAGCTCGTTCGAGTAAAGCAACTAACGAGAAAAACTGCATCAACCAAAAGAGAAGAATACAGGCTAGACTGAACCAGTTGTAGACACCAATAAACTTGAGGGAAAAGAAGCCCGAGATTGCAGGTCCACCTGCTAGTAAGAGAATGACCAAGTCAGGAATAAAGGAATTCGTGTCACCAGCTTTTTCAGTATTGAGCAACCTACTCTTTGGAGCAGCTAAAGCCTCTCCTGTCTTTTGGTCATAATAAACAGCTTGACCGTCACATTCGCCAATAAAGACACGACGACGTCCGAGAAAAAACATACATACCTCTTTCTATCTATGAAAATATGTTGTCAAAGTTTGGAATATTTTTATCCTAGTATACCACAAACTAACTGCTAGATCATAGGATAGCTAAGATTTGGAGCTTGCTAAAAGGTTGACAGAACTTCGCTCCATAGGATATGATGGGAATACCTAGAATTTTATCTCTCCACGATTTTTACTCCTTCTACTGAAAAAACATTTGCGAGTTCAATTCTATATCTGGAGGTTTCTATGAAAATCTATTATTCAAAATATGTCGGTGTCGGCTATCTAGTCTTTGCGGCGGGTGTATTCTTTCAATTTTTCTTTTTTCTCGCGCATGGGTTGATCGACTTTTCCCAGCTTAGTCTTCTCACTGTGGTTCCAACCATCCTCTTTTTCGCTGCTATCTATGCAACGATTGCAGGCATCAAAAGACTTTCTAGTCGCAGACTCTCCTTTGAGTTCACCTTGGAAGGTATTTATGTCTATCCTGGGCTCTTCTTTTCCAAGGAAATTTTCATCCCAAAAGAAGAATTGTTGCGAGCATCTTATGTTGAAGTGGATGTCAGTGACCCTGACCATACCAATAGCAAGGCTTACTATTTAGATTTTGACCTGAGAGAGGTCACCCAACTAGAAGATATTTCTAAGTCAAATGTTATCATCAATACAAGTGCCCTGATATTGCGACTCACCCTTAGCCTCTGTCGATTTAGAGAGGAAGAAAAAGCCGAGTTGGCAACCTATCTAAAAGAAAACTACGGCATTGATTTCTTATATTAGCAAGTAAAAAAAGCCCTGATGTAGGGCTTTTTTGATATTATCCTTATTATCTTTCACTTTAAAGTGGACTTGTTCATTATCCAACTTAAACGTCGTATAAACTCGAATGATTTAAAATTTATGCTTCGAAAACATAAAAAAAGCAAGGGCGATTACGCACCCTTACTTCCTGTTCTCATGCTTAGTTACGATAAAAATGACTATCTTTGTCACTTGGTGATTGGCCGATTGCCAAGACGTCTTGGCTGCCATCCGTACCAGTCAATTCATTTGCTACACCTGCTGGTGTAAAGATGAGGCGCGCTCCTTCTCCACCATCGACAAGATGGATTCCTGTTGAATAGTAGCCATCTTTTTCCTCTACTTGGCCCATTTCATACTGGAAGGTTCCTTTTGAACTTTGAATGGTTACAATTCCATCCTCTGTAACTGTAGCAGTTGTTCCAGCATAGTTTTCCCAAGTCCCAAGGAATTTTGCGTAAGCTTCTGGAGATTTTTTCTTCTCTTCCTTCTTATCCGTTTGAGTGCTTGCGGAACTTGATGGGCTCGTCTCAGACTTCTGCTCCTCTTTTTGACTAGCTTCTGTTTTACTTGATGACTCCTTTGTTACTTTAGAGGATGAGGCCTCTTTGCTTGAAGATGCTGTAGTTTTTTCAGTATTTCCTCCACAAGCAACAAGTGTCACCGCAGCCAACAAGGCAAGAGCTGAAAGACTGGTGTAGCGCAATGTTTTTTTCATGATAATCTCCTTTTAAAATGATGATAGAGTCTCATCTGCATCTAAAATAGCTAGCCTGAAATTACATATATTTTTGACGGCTAACCTGTAGTTTTCAGTGTATCATTTATTTCCATATAATTCAATAGTTATTTGACACCAAAAAAGGCTAATCCAATCAGGAATTAGCCCTTCTATTCTTAATAGATAAACATGGCATCACCAAAACTAAAGAAACGGTATTTTTCATCGATAGCATGCTGATAGGCTTCAAGGACCAATTCTCGCCCTGCAAAGGCAGAAACAAGCATGACCAAGGTAGACTTCGGTAAATGGAAATTGGTTGAGAAGGCATCAACAACTTTCCAGTCATAGCCTGGCTTGATAAAGATATTGGTCCAGCCAGAGTCGGCTTGGATTTGCCCATCAAACTTGCTTCCGATGGTTTCTAGTGTACGGATAGAGGTTGTACCCACAGCAATGACACGGCCACCATTTTCCTTGACCTGACGCAAGGTCGCTGCAGCTTCCTCAGACAATTGATAAAATTCTGAGTGCATCTCATGTTCGTCTAGATTATCTACGGAAACAGGTCTAAAGGTTCCAAGACCAACGTGCAAGGTCAAGTAAACTAGGTGAACACCTTTTTGCTGGATTTCTTCTAGTAATTCTTTGGTAAAATGCAGACCTGCAGTTGGAGCAGCAGCTGAACCACTTTCCTTGGCATAGACTGTTTGGTACCGTTCACGGTCATCCAACTTTTCGTGGATATAAGGAGGAAGCGGCATTTCTCCCAGGCTTTCAAGCACTTCTAGGAAAATCCCTTCATACTCAAAACGGACAATACGGCCTCCATGGGTTAATTCCTCGGTCACGACTGCGCTGAGGCGACCATCACCAAAGACAACTCGGGCACCGACCTTGAGACGTTTGGCTGGTTTCGCCAAGACTTCCCATTCGTCTCCAGCTGTATTTTTCAAAAGCAAGAGTTCAACATGTCCACCTGTTTCTTCCTTTTGACCATGAAGTCGTGCTGGCAAGACGCGGGTGTCATTCATAACTAGGGCATCACCTGGCTCTAGCATTTCAATAATGGAGTGAAAATGGCGATCTTGAAATTCTCCAGTCTGGCGATTGACCATCAAAAGCTTAGAGGCATCGCGCTTTTCCAGAGGTGTTTGAGCAATCAGTTCCTCTGGCAAGTGAAAATCAAAATCATTGGTATTCATTGGTGTCATTTTTCCTTTTCTTTTCTAATGTACTTATGATTAGCTATCAAAGCGAACTTCTTCAAGTAGGTACTCGATGAAGCGTTCACCCATCTTGGATAAGCTTGTCTTTTCATGCTGGATATAAACCAGCTCAATGGGATCATCAATATCAAGTGGAATCGAGACAATATTGTCTCCATTAAGATTACTATTGAGGATACCTGTCGCTATGGTATAGCCATCTAAACCAATCAAGAGATTGAACAAGGTCGCACGGTCACTAACCACGATGGATTTCTTGTGGTGTTCCTGTGACAAAATCTCTTCTGAGAAATAGAAGGAATTATGGGTTCCTTGGTCATAACTCAAGTAAGGGAAGTCTTCCAAGTCTGCTAGTTGCACCTTGTCTTTTTTGGCAAGAGGGTTGGTCTTGCTGACAAAGATATGGGGCTGTGCTGTAAAGAGATGGTGGGCAACCAGATGGTTGTCATCCAACATCTTCGAAAGAACATCTCGGTTATAGCTATTTAAAAAGAGGACTCCTACTTCACTACGGAAGTTTTTGACGTCATCGATGATTTCCCAAGTTCTGGTTTCACGCAAAAAAAGCTCGTACTTTTCCATATCGCTTTTCTTGAGCAAGGAAACAAAGGCATTAACCACAAAAGCATAGTGCTGCGAAGACACACTAAAAAGCTCGCGATGAGCGATTGGGTTCTTATAGCGTTCTTCTAGAAGTTGAGTTTGCTCGACAACCTGACGGGCATAGGATAAAAATTCCATCCCATCACGTGTGAGGGTGATTCCTTTGGGATTTCGGATAAAAATCTCAATTCCCATCTCATTTTCTAGGTCACGAACTGCATTTGATAGACTAGGTTGTGTAATAAAGAGTTGCTTGGCCGCCTCATTCATCGAACCAGTCTCTACAATTTTGATAATATAGTGTAATTGTTGAATTCTCATGCTTTTATTGTACCATACTTGAGGCAATATAAAAAGAACCAGTCACTGAAAGGTCTGTGACAAAGTCCAGATGAGTGCTTTCAAAGGACTTTATATAGCGACCTAAAAAGAGAGAGTGGGACAGAAATCGGTAATTCGTTAGAATTCGATTTCGTCGTACCACCTCCGCACAGTTGAGTAGGGCTGTAAAAGCTGATGAAATCAGCGTAGTAGAGGCCACTCAACCACTGCGTCTTGATCGACAATCCAAAGACAATTGAGAGGCTAGGACTTTTGTCCCAGCCTCTCTCTTATTATGTGACTATTAGTCCGTCTCGCTCCGTGAGGTGCGAGACAAATAAACCACCCGCTATGCGGGTGCGCGTCGAAGGTTATACCAAAAAAACTCCAAACGCGATACAATAAAGGTGTTCAAGCCAATTGTAAAGCGAAAGGAGAAAACCATGGTACAAAAGTCTCATAGTTTATCACACACAAAGTGGCACTGTAAGTATCACATTGTGTTCACCCCTAAGTATAGACGAAAAGTCATCTATAATCAATATCGAAGTAGTTTGGGAGAAATATTTCATCGTTTGTGCAGTTATAAAGGTGTTGAGATTATAGAAGGTCATTTAATGCCTGATCATGTACATATGTTGGTAAGTATTCCACCGAGGATAAGTATTTCAAGTTTCATGGGGTATTTAAAAGGTAAAAGTGCACTCATGATGTTTGATAAACACGCCAACCTCAAGTATAAGTTTGGGAATCGGCATTTCTGGGCGGAAGGTTATTATGTGAGTACAGTAGGGCTTAATGAAGCCACAATTAAGAAATATATTCAAGAGCAGGAAAAGCATGATATAGCACTAGATAAATTGAGTGTAAAAGAATATGAGGATCCCTTTAGGGATAGTGGTAAGTAATACTCACGCCTCTTTAAGAGGCAAGTGACGAGTCAAGAGCAATGAGGCTTGAACAACGTGAAAGCCAGCGTCTTTAGGCGCTGGCTGGTAATTTGGGCTTATAGCCCTGGTGCAAACCACCCGTTAGACGGGTGGTTATGATTCTTTAAAGTTAATCTGCCTTCTAAATCGAATCTTAGCTTCCTCTTTCCCAGAAGATGGCTAGCAAAATCATGGCACCGAGAACTGATGGGATAATGGCTGTACCGCTTAGGCTTGGTCCCCAAGAACCAAAGAGTAATTGTCCTAAAAAAGCACCAATCCAGCCGAGAAACATTTTCCCGAAGCATCCCATTCGTTCGCCACGATTTGTGATAGCTCCTGCTAGTAGTCCGATTAAAAGCCCGACAAACATACTTCCAAGCATAGATTCTCCTTAAATTGCCCAATCTCCATTGCGGAAGAGTGGTACGCGTGTTCCATCCTCACGGATACCATCGATATCCATTTGGTTAGAACCAATCATAAAGTCAACGTGAACATCTGAACGGTTAAGTCCTGCAGCTTCAAGTTCTTCTTCGCTCATCTCTGCTCCTCCAACAACGCTAGTTGCATAGGCTGCACCGATAGCCAAGTGGTTCGAAGCATTTTCATCGAAAAGAGTATTAAAGAAGGTAATCCCTGACTGGGAAATTGGACTTGGATCTGGTACCAAGGCACATTCACCCAAGGCACGCGCACCAGCATTCTTAAAGACAAGGTCCTTCATAACCTGGTCACCCTTTTCAGCAGTGATATCAACAATTTCTCCATTTTCAAAGGTCACCTTGATGCCTTCGATGATATTTCCATTGTAGCTGAGTGGTTTTGTAGACGTTACATAACCATCAGCACGACGGAAGTCAGGAGCTGTAAAGACTTCTTCTGTTGGCATATTTGGCAAGAATCCTTCACCTTGGGCATTGATCGCTCCGGCTGATTCCCAAACGTGGTTCTTAGGCAAGCCAAGTGTCAAATCAGTTCCAGGTGCTGTGTAGTGAAGAGCTGAGAATTGCTCTTTGTTAAGCATTTGAGCCTTGCTCTTGAGGATAGCAGCATGTTCTTCCCAAGCCTTAACTGGGTCTTCTTCGTAGATACGGCAAGTCTTAAAGATTTGGTCCCAAAGGAGGTCTACTGCTTCTTCGTCGCTTGCTGCATTTGGAAAGACTTTCTTAGCCCACTCGAGTCCAGCTGCAGCAGCAACCGTCCAGCTAACCTTATTAGATTGAGTTGCAATACGCATTGGCTTCATAGCAATTCCCATAGCTTTGGCAGAAGCTGAAAGCTTTTCAGCGTCCACTCCGTTCAAGGCACCTGGGTCAGAAGAACGAACACCGAGACGACTTGCTTTGTTTTCAAGAAGGTAGTTCATCTCAGCAATCTTGTATTCTGGTACATTGTCCAAACGCTCCATCGGCGCGTGAAGGAATTTTTCACGGTTTACAAAGTCATCTGCCCATTGAACGATAACTTCGTGCGCTCCAAGTGCATAGGCTTCTTTGACAATTAAGTGAGCCAACTCGCGTTGCTCCACATCGATAGAGAGAGCCAAGGTATGACCAGGTTGCACGTTCACTCCGTTTGCAACCAAAAGCTTAGCGTATTTTTCTAGATTTTCTTTAAAATTTGGTAAAACCATTCTGTTTTCTCTTTTCTATTTTTATTTTTCTTTCAAAGCAGAAAATAATCCTGCCAAAGCAATAGCACCTGACAAGAGTGCTGTCGATAGAAGAATTGTCTGATCAGCAAGTTCCAATTGGTACTCAAACACCTTCTCAGCTGGCTTATCTTCCGCAAAAATTCTGAGTTTCATGAAATGTCCTTTCTTATTCTTCATGCTCTCCTAGGTAGAGGCGTCGTGCCTCTGGACTATTTGTGAGGATATCTATATAGGTTTCATAGTCATCAGGTAGAGGCTTTCCTAAAGAGATATCTTGTTCTGGATTTATATTTTTCCCATAAAGAAAGCAAAGATAGAGACGTTCGTTGAGTGTTGGAAATACTTCAATAGACATGTGTTCAGCCTGACCTACCCGATCCCAATCCTGTTCTTTGATATCTGATATGATATAGGATTGGAAGAGTCCCATAAGTGGATTATCTTCTGGTAGTCCACTGTCTTTATCCGCCAGAACCAAAGAACACCGTCTACCAAAACCAGCAAGTTGGCGCTCCCTTCCCTTTACTGAAACAGTAATAGGATGACCTCCAATATGGCTATAAATCCATTCTTTAGGCAGTTCATAATCTAACAGGGGGGTAACTTCTTTGACAATCGCTACAGAACTATAGCGTAGAAACTGGCGAGTAACAGCCTTACAAAAGAGGATATCCTCCTCTTTCAAGGTCACTCCCTCCCAATTGTTTTCTTCGTTAAAATGGTTGAAAAATACTAGATAGGGATCACGCACCATTTGTGCTAATACGTAAACGCCATTTCGCAAGCATATGGAAATAACTTTCCCTGGTTTCCAAGGTGTTGCTCTGTTTTTCTTTACCATCATTAACTAACCTCAAACCTACATAAGACATTTCAAACTATTAAAACAAATCATCAAACAAACTCAACTGGTTGTCCTCTGGCATATTACCGAGAATGCCCATTTCATCCATCTTTTCAACCAAGGTTGATGAGAGCCCACCGCGCTTGCGCAGTTCTGTTTTAGAGAGGAATTCTCCCTCTTGACGGGCACGAACCAATTGCTTGGCAACGTTCTCACCTAGCCCATCCATAGCGACAAACGGTGGGATGAGGGTATCTCCATCGATGATAAATTCAGTCGCATCACTACGGTATAGATCTAGCTTGCCAAATTTGAAACCACGTTCCCACATCTCATTGACGATTTCAAGCGTTGTGTAAAGGTCGATTTCTACGTTGGAAGCTTCATTGTTCTTTCGTTTTTCAGCAATTTCTTGCATTTTGCGTTTAATAGCATCCAAGCCTGCCCCCATAGTTTTGATATCAAAGGCCTTGGCACGGATTGAGAAGTAAGCACAGTAGTAATAAATCGGATGATGAACCTTGAAGTAGGCCACACGAAGGGCCATCATAACGTAGGCAGCCGCGTGGGCTTTAGGGAACATGTACTTAATTTTCCCACAAGATTCGATATACCACTCAGGCACATTATTGGCCTTCATGGCTTCGATATAACCGTTGCGCTCTTCTTCAGAGATTTTGAGCCACATTCCCTTACGTACACGCTCCATAATAGTAAAGGCCATCTTTGGATCTAGACCAGCGTGCATGAGGTAAACCATGATGTCATCCCGACATCCGATAACGGTTGACAGGTCCGCAATTCCAGCCTTAATTAAGTCTTGGGCATTTCCCAACCAAACGTCGGTACCGTGAGACAGACCAGAAAGCTGAAGCAACTCCGCAAAGGTCGTCGGATGGGTTTCATCCACCATTCCACGAACAAAGTTGGTCCCAAACTCTGGAATACCAAGCATACCAGTTGAGGTGCCGATTTGTTCAGGCGTCACTCCCAGAATATCGGTTCCTGAGAAGAGGGCCATGACGCCAGGGTCATCCATAGGAATATCATTTGGATCAATGCCTGACAAGTCCTGAAGTTTCCGAATCATGGTCGGATCATCATGACCAAGGACATCGAGCTTGAGGACATTCTCATCGATATCGTGGAAGTTAAAGTGAGTGGTCTGCCATTCAGCAGTTACATCATCTGCAGGATACTGTACTGGAGTAAAGTCATAGACATCCATATAGTTAGGGATAACAACGATTCCCCCTGGGTGCTGACCAGTCGTCCGTTTAACACCAGCAGCTCCTTGGGCTAGGCGCTCTACTTCGGCTTCACGGTAGAACTTGCCATAGTCACGCTCGTAACCCTTGACAAATCCATAGGCTGTCTTAGCAGCCACCGTACCTACCGTTCCTGCACGGAAGGCATATTCTTCGCCAAAGATATCACGTACATCCAAGTGGGCGCTCGGCTGATCCTCACCCGAGAAGTTTAAATCGATATCGGGTACCTTGTCCCCGTCAAAACCAAGGAAGGTCTCGAAAGGAATATCCTGTCCATTCTTGCTGAGTTTGTGGCCACAGTTTGGACAGTCTTTATTTGGCATATCAAAGCCTGAACCATAGGAACCATCCGTAATAAACTCACTGTACTGACACTGACCACAGACATAGTGAGGAGAGAGAGGGTTGACCTCGGTAATCCCAATCATGGTCGCAACGAAACTGGATCCAACAGACCCACGGGAACCAACCAAGTAACCTCGTTCATTGGAACGATGCACTAGCATTTGCGAAGCCAGATAAATCACGGCGAACCCATTCCCCAGGATAGAAGTCAATTCCTTTTCAATCCGTAAATCAACGATATCTGGGAGTGGATTTCCATAAATTTCAAAAGCTTTTTTATAGGTTAATTCGGCAACGGTTTCTTCGGCTTGGTCAATGAAAGGTGTATACAAGTCACCTTTAACGACCTCAACAGGCTCAAAGATTTCTGCCAAGGCATTGGTATTTTCAATGACAATCTTACGAGCCAAGTCTTCTCCTAGAAAGGCAAATTCATCCAACATTTCATTGGTTGTTCTAAAGTGTGCCTTGGGTAGTGGAGCTGGTTGGGCAGCTTCTCCATGGCCGATCGTTCGGTTAATCATGGCACCCTGACCTAGACTGCGGACGATGATTTCTCGATAAATCTCATCCTCAGGTTCGATATAGTGGACATTTCCTGTCGCAAGAACTGGCTTGTCTAGACGATCTCCAACCTCTATCAAACTCTTGATAATGGTGTGGAGCTCCTCCATGTCCTTGACCTGCTCTTTGGCAATCAGAGGTGCATAGATTGCCGGAGGCATCACCTCGATAAAGTCATAGTATTTAGCAACTTCGACCGCTGCATCAACACCTTGTGATACGACTGCATCAAAGACTTCCCCTTCTGTACAAGCAGAACCCAAGATTAAACCTTCTCGATGGGCATCCAGTACCGTACGTGGAATTCGTGGTACTCCTTCAAAATACTGGGTATTTGACAGAGATACCAGCTTAAAGATATTTTTCAAGCCCACCTGATTTTTCACATAGATAGTTGCATGCTTGACGCGAGCTTTTTTATAAGAATCTGGACTGATTAAATCAAGGTTTAATCGCGCCAAATCTGTCACACCGTGTTTTTCTGCTACTTCCTTAATAAAGATAAAGAGCAAACGACCAGTTGCTTCCGCATCGTAGTTGGCCATGTGGTGGTGTTCTAGGGCAATACCAAAACGCTTAGTCAAAGGTCCTAGACCATGACGTTTATACTCAGGATAGAGATTTCTTGCGAATTCTAGCGTATCGATGACGGGTTGAGTGATTTTTGGCAGGCCATGACGTTCATAGTTGGCATTCATAAAGCCAACGTCAAAGGTTGCATTGTGGGCTACAAGAACGGTATCTTTACAGAATTCTTGGAATTCTTTCAGAACTTGAATCAAGGGTTTTGCATTTTTCACATGCTCATCCGTAATTCCTGTCAATTCCGTAGTAAAGGCTGACAAGGGGTGCCCAGGATTGATAAATTCATCAAATTCAGCGACGATATTGCCCTTATACATCTTGGAAGCCGCCACCTGAATCAAGTCATTATAGATAGCTGAAAGTCCTGTCGTTTCCACGTCAAAAACTACATAAGTAGCTTCAGAAAGGTCCATCTCCACTTCGTTATAAACGATAGGAACACGGTCTTCAACGATATTGGCTTCCATTCCATAAATCAGCTGAATACCAGCCTTCTTAGCCGCTTTATAGCCATGAGGGAATGACTGCACATTGCCGTGGTCTGTGATTGCTACCGCCTTGTGTCCCCATTTAGCTGCTTTCGCAACGAGTTCTTCAACTTCTGGAAGAGCATCCATGGTCGACATGTTGGTGTGCGCATGGAACTCAACACGACGTTCTCCCTCTGGCATTAAGTCTTTCCGTTCATAGTGGACGACTTCCTGGACATCTTGCACATTCATGGTCAAATCACGCGTGAAATTATTGACCTCAACATTCCCACGAACACGGAGCCAGGAATTTTTCTTGATCATGTCAAATTTCTGAGCTTCTTCTTCATTTTTGACCCATTTTTGCATGGAGAAACTAGAAGTATAGTCCGTCATCTTGAAGTTGATTAAGACACGACCCGTTCTAGTCACCTTCTGCTCAACATCAAAGACAACTCCTTCAAAAACCAGACGGTTCTCCTCAGTATTGACCTCGATCATAGGAGTAATCTCTGCCTTGTCTAGTTTTGGCTTGGCAGATGCTTTCTTGGCTTGGAAATCAAAGACAGGCTTATCCTCTACTGGAGGTGGTGGCGCCATCTGTTCCAATTGTTCCATAGCCCGAAGTGTTTCTTCATTAGCAGCTTGGATAATCATTTGATTTTCCGTCTGAAAAGCCTCTTGCTCTTCCCTCGTGAGTTCTTCATTTTTTTCTAAACTGCAGGAAAGTTTAGGAAAACCAAAGTGTTCCAACTGTTTGCTAAGATTTGGAAGATGATTTTTTCTAAAATGCTCAGTATCTGCGGCTTCAGAAGCTTCAATGATTAACTGGTCATTTTCAAAACGCACCTGAAAATTCTGATATATAGAACGAAAACCTTGACTGGCGCAAGGTCCATCCGAAAAAGCCTCTCGATAGTAGGCTTGTAAAAGTTCTCTAGAAAATTCCTGATTTCGCGTTTTTATCTCAAAACTAGCCTGATTTCCCGTTTTTGAGAATTCTTCTTTCAAGCCTCTTTTCAACTCTAGAAAAAGTTCAAAAGGCAAGATATTTTCAAAAACAAAATGAAACTCCCAAACTTTGCTTCGTTTATGAACAATGACTTGTTCTATTTCAGCCTGAGAGAAGGCCTCATGATTTCTCATTTCAGCGGGTATTCCCAACTGATTCATTAAAATTTCAAAAGTGGTTGACATCCATTTTCCTCACAATATACTCCTTCTATTTTACCATATTTGAGGCACTTTTTCCTATTTCTACCAAACAGAAAAAGAAGCCACAAAGTGACTTCTTTTAAAGTGACGGTGAATTATTCTTCACCTTTGTTTTTCTTAATGATTTCTTCTTGTACTGACTTAGGTACATCTTCGTAGTGGTCGAATACCATCATGAATGTACCACGTCCTTGTGATGCAGAACGAAGAACTGTTGCGTAACCGAACATTTCAGCAAGTGGAACGTAAGCACGAACGATTTGGCTGTTACCGTGTGCTTCCATACCATCTACACGTCCACGACGAGCAGTTACGTGACCCATAACATCACCAAGGTTTTCTTCTGGAACAGTGATTGTTACAAGCATCATTGGTTCAAGGATAGCTGGTTGTGCAGTCTTAGCAGCTTCTTTAAGTGCAAGAGATGCAGCGATCTTGAAGGCAGTTTCAGATGAGTCGACATCGTGGTATGAACCATCGTAAAGCTTAGCTTTAACGTCAACCATTGGGTAACCAGCAAGAACACCGTTAGCCATAGATTCTACCAAACCTTTTTCAACCGCTGGGATAAATTCACGAGGAACCACACCACCGACGATTGCGTTTTCGAATTCGAATCCTTTTCCTTCTTCGTTTGGAGTAAATTCAATCCATACATCACCGAACTGACCTTTACCACCAGACTGACGTTTGAAGAATCCACGTGCTTGAGTAGAAGCGCGGAATGTTTCACGGTAAGATACTTGAGGAGCACCTACATTCGCTTCAACTTTGAACTCACGACGCATACGGTCAACAAGGACATCAAGGTGAAGCTCACCCATACCAGAGATAACTGTTTCACCAGTTTCAACGTTAGTTTCAACGCGGAATGTTGGATCTTCTTCAGCCAATTTTTGAAGGGCGATACCCATCTTGTCTTGGTCTGCTTTAGATTTTGGCTCAACCATCAATTGGATAACTGGTTCTGGAACGTTGATTGACTCAAGGATGATTTTAGCTTTTTCATCTGTCAATGAGTCACCAGTTGTAGTGTCTTTCAAACCAACGGCAGCAGCGATATCACCTGAGTAAACAGTGTCGATTTCTTGACGGCTGTTAGCGTGCATTTGAAGGATACGTCCGATACGTTCACGTTTACCTTTAGAAGTGTTCAATACGTAAGAACCTGATTGAAGAACACCTGAGTAAACACGGAAGAATGTCAAACGACCTACGAATGGGTCAGTCATGATCTTGAAGGCAAGAGCTGCAAATGGCTCTTCATCAGATGCTGGACGAGTTTCTTCTTCATCTGTATCTGGGTTGATACCTTTGATTGCTGGGATATCAAGCGGGCTTGGAAGGTAGTCGATAACCGCATCAAGCATCAATTGAACTCCTTTGTTCTTGAAGGCAGAACCACACAATACTGGGAAGAATTCAACGTTGATAGTCGCTTTACGGATACCAGCTTTCAATTCTTCGTTAGTGATTTCTTCACCTTCGAGGTATTTCATCATCAATTCTTCGTCAGTTTCAGCAACTGCTTCGATCAATTTTTCACGGTATTCTTGAGCTTGCTCAAGGTATTCAGCTGGAATATCTTCTTCAAGGATATCTGTACCAAGGTCGTTAGTATAGATTTCAGCTTTCATCTTGATCAAGTCGATGATACCACGGAAGTCATCTTCAGCACCGATTGGCAATTGAATTGGGTGTGCGTTTGCTTGAAGACGATCGTGAAGTGTGCTTACTGAGTAAAGGAAGTCAGCACCAATTTTGTCCATTTTGTTGGCAAATACGATACGTGGAACTCCGTACTCAGTTGCTTGACGCCAAACTGTTTCAGTTTGAGGCTCAACACCTGATTGTGAGTCAAGAACTGTAACCGCACCGTCCAATACACGAAGAGAACGTTGTACTTCGATTGTGAAGTCCACGTGTCCTGGTGTGTCGATGATGTTTACACGGTGGTTGTTCCATTGAGCTGTTGTCGCAGCAGATGTGATAGTGATACCACGTTCTTGCTCTTGCTCCATCCAGTCCATTTGTGACGCACCTTCGTGAGTTTCACCGATTTTGTGGATTTTACCAGTGTAGTAAAGGATACGCTCAGTAGTAGTTGTTTTACCAGCATCGACGTGAGCCATGATACCGATATTACGAGTTTTTTCAAGTGAAAATTCGCGTGCCATGAGGTTTGTTTCTCCTATATTTTTTATTTCTATTCTATTATAACACGATTTAATAAAAACGGATAGGCAGGACCTACCCGTTCTCAATGTTTATCTTGTTATTGTTGGTTTCAACTTACGAAATGGTAAGTTGAGTTATAGCTAAGAGCTGACCGAGCTAAATTGAACCCGGGCTAAAAGCTCAAGTTAACTGATTTGAACCCGAGCGAGGCCCGGTGCAAAAAAGATAAACCGCTTTGTGTTCACGGAACACTGCATCAGTTTCCTATTTTTGCCTTGTGCCTTTGCCGCTCTTAGTATCATTTTATTACCAACGGAAGTGTGCGAAGGCACGGTTAGCTTCAGCCATACGGTGAGTGTCTTCACGTTTCTTAACTGCTGCACCAGTGTTGTTAGCAGCATCCAAGATTTCTTTTGCAAGACGGTCTTGCATTGTGTGTTCACCACGAAGGCGAGCGATTGTTACCAACCAACGAAGTCCAAGTGTTGTACGACGTTCTGGACGAACTTCAACTGGGACTTGGTAGTTAGAACCACCAACACGACGTGCACGTACTTCAAGTACAGGCATGATGTTTTCCATAGCTGTTTCAAATACTTCAAGTGCATCGTTACCAGTAACTTCTTTGATTTGTTCAAAAGCACCGTAAACGATTGAAGCAGCTGTACCACGTTTACCGTCAAGCATAACGCGGTTGATAAGACGAGTAACTAATTGTGAATTGTAAAGCGGATCTGGCAATACGTCACGTTTTGGAGCTCTATTTTTACGACTCATTTCTCTTTATCCCCTTTCCTTATGCTTTTTTCGGACGTTTAGTACCGTATTTAGAACGGCCTTGTTTACGATCGTTAACACCTGCAGTATCAAGTGCACCACGGACGATATGGTAACGTACCCCTGGAAGGTCTTTTACACGTCCACCGCGAAGAAGCACCACGCTGTGCTCTTGCAAGTTGTGTCCGATACCTGGGATGTAGGCAGTAACTTCGATAAGGTTGCTCAAACGTACACGAGCAAATTTACGAAGGGCAGAGTTAGGTTTTTTAGGTGTCATTGTTCCAACACGAGTTGCAACACCACGTTTTTGTGGTGAAGAAACGTTTGTTTGAACTTTTTTATGACTGTTGTAACCAACGTTCAAAGCTGGTGATTTAGATTTTTCTACTTTTGATTTACGCGGTTTGCGAACCAATTGGTTAATTGTAGGCATCTACATTCTCCTGTGTTTTTTTATTTTTGGTGATGATACACTTGGTGACAGCTATCATCTGTGTGTACTTTTGCAACATTTGTCAGCACGTCCCTGTACACTCTTGAGAGACCAAAAGTAAAAAGTACCGTCTATTATTGTACCACGTTTTTCTATCTTTGTCAATATATTTCTTCTTATTTTTTGACTTCTTTACTCTAAAAATTCTATGAAAACGGTCACCTACCAGATAGGCTCTTCAACTGACCACATAGACAAAGCTTCTTGTAATTGCCAAGAAAAAGGTGTTTAATAGATTTGTAAGTAAGAGATCTCTATTACAACTTTACAAAGGAGAAAATATGAAAGTCAGACTTGACATTGATCAACAATATGCAGAAGAACAAATCATCATAGAAGCACCATCTTTGTCCCCTAGAGTTCAAAAAGTTCAAGACTTTGTTCAATCACTGGATCAAAAAGAAACTCTTAAAGGAAAATTTCAAGATCAGCTTTATCTCATTGAAGTCGGTACTATTCAGCGCGTTTATATTGAAAACCGTAAAGTGTTGGCTGAAACGGATAGCCAAACCTATGCGCTCGACATTCGTCTTTACCAAGCAAGTGAAATTCTACCTGCTTCCTTTATCCAAATTTCCCAATCGGAAATTGTCAACATTGATGCTATCAGTCATCTAAAACTAACCTCTAACGGCTTGATTGAAATCTATCTTAAAAACGACAGTTTCACATACTCATCCCGCCGTTACCTCAAAGCTATTAAGGAGAAACTAGAACTATGAAAAAACAAGTATTTCACGATGCCACAACTGGTATCCTCATCGGCCTCATTCTATCTATTATCTTTTCTTTTATCTATTCACCAAGCAACTACGCACCACTTAGCCCCAACTCTTTGATTGGCCAATTCATGATCCAACAACAGGTACATGGCGCTCTAGTTTTACTCTACTGTGCACTTATCTGGGCAGCTATCGGAGTCCTCTTTAGTTTTGGTAGCCGTCTCTTTGCCAAAGACTGGAGCCTTCTTCGTGCAACTGTCACTCACTTCTTCCTCATGCTATTAGGTTTTGTTCCTCTAGCAATTCTGGCAGGTTGGTTTCCACTTCGCTGGACTTTCATCCTTCAACTCATCCCAGAGTTTGCCATCGTATATCTCATCATCTGGACGATTCTTTATAAAAGAGAATCAAAGAAGGTTGCCCACATCAATCAACTATTGGCTCAGAAGAAATAATACAACAGAAACCCACTCACAGGACTGAGTGGGTTTTGATTTA
Source organism: Streptococcus sp. SO2 (assembly GCF_030440025.1). The sequence continues at coordinate 129,828 of NZ_JAQFJH010000004.1, read as the reverse complement.
TAATTTTTGTTTCCATTCTAACAAGAGATTCATGGCCTGCATCGGTGTCATATTGTACACATCTACTTTAGCCAATTCTGCTAGGATAGGATTTTCTTCCGCCGAGTCAAATAGGGAAATTTGTTCAGAGACTGCATGTGTTTGTTTCATTGGAACAGGACTTTCCTGACCTTGACTCTCTAATTGAGTTAAAATTTCATCTGCTCTTTTCAGCAAGTCTACCGGTAAACCTGCAATCTTAGCTACGTGAATACCGTATGATTTATCAGCTGGTCCTGCTTCGATCTTGTGAAGGAATGTAACCTGTCCATTTTGCTCAAGTGTAGCCACGTGAACGTTAACCAGATGTCCCAGACTAGTCTCCAAACTAGTCAATTCATGGTAATGAGTCGCAAAGAGAGTCTTGGCTCCGATATGTTCATGAATATACTCGATAATTGCCTGAGCCAAGGCCATGCCATCATAGGTTGCCGTTCCACGTCCTAGCTCATCAAAGAGAATGAGGGATTTCTCAGTCGCATGCGCAATGGCATTATTGGCCTCCATCATCTCGACCATAAAGGTGGACTGGCCTGAAACCAAGTCATCTGCCGCCCCGATACGGGTAAAAATTGCATCAAAAATTGGCAAGTGAGCACTTTCTGCTGGCACATAAGAACCCAGCTGGGCCATAACTGCTGTCATAGCTAGCTGACGCATATAGGTTGACTTCCCGCTCATATTAGGCCCTGTAATCAGCTGGATGCTAGTATCTTCACCCATTTGGATACTATTGGGAATATAGGTTTGGGCTCCCATGACCTTCTCAACGACAGCGTGACGACCTTTTTGAATGTCAATTCGCGAATCCTGACCAAACTCTGGACGGATCAAGTGCTGATTTTCTGCTACTACCGCTAGTCCTTGTAAGACATCGACAGTAGCGATTCCTTGGGCCAGGGCTTGTAGACGTTGGATATACTTACCAACTTCTTCACGGATACGCATAAAGATTTCATATTCAAGGCTGGCTGACTTCTCACGCGCCTCTAGCATTTCTCCCTCGATACGCGCCAACTCCTCTGTCCCAAAACGCTCTGAATTTTTTAGCGTAGCCTTACGGAAAAAGTGGGCTGGTACATTTCCTAGCTGCGAGTTGGTGACATGGAAATAGTAGCCATCCTTTTTATTGTAATCAATCTTGAGCGTACTGATGCCAGAGTTTTCTCTTTCCTTAGCCTCAATTTCAGCAATCCAGCTGGTTCCTTCTCTCAGTACCCGACGATACTTGTCCAAGGTCTCATCAAAGCCAGTCCGGATAATACCACCCTCTGTAATCACGTGAGGAGCCTCAGGAGCAATGGCTGCGCTAATGAGATTTTCCAACTCAGGAATAGGATCTAATTGTTCAATCAGATAGGCAAGAGCTGGTTGCTCCATTCCTTCTAAAATTGCTCGAATTCGTGGAACACTTCCCAAGGTAGTCGCTAATTGCAAGAGGTCTTTAGGATTGCTTTTCCCAAAAGAAACACGACTAGCCAGGCGCTCAATATCGTAGACTCCCTTTAGGCTTTCTGTCAAATCACTACGTTCAAAGAAATAATTCAGAAAGACCTGTACAACCTCCTGACGTTCAAGGATACGATCCTTGTCAATCAAGGGACGGTGAATCCAAGAGCGCAAAAGACGCATTCCCATGGCAGTCTTAGTTTCATCTAGCAACCAGAAAAGACTCCCTTGTTTCTTGCCAGAACGAGCATTTTCTACTAGATCTAAACTAGCCTTGGTTGCATAATCCATCTGCAAGAAATCCTTAATTTCATAACGGACAACTGGTTTCAAATGGTTCAGTTCTCTCATCTGAGTCCGATGGACATACTGGAGAAGCTTACTGCTGGCAGCTTGTTCAACGGGTGCCAATCGTGGATCCAGTAGATGTATGTCTTCAAATGATTCTTTCTCATAAGAAAGCACCAAATTCATTTGACGGCTGAGAATCTGTTCTTCCTCTTCAGTTAAGGTATAGCCGATGACAACTTCTCTTGCCTTAAGATTTCGGATTTCACCACAGACCAGGGTAAAATCCAATAAACCTGTCACATAGAAATCACCCGTCACTAAGTCCATGTATGCCAAACCAAATTGCTGACCGTCACGGTCGATAGCCACCAAAAAGTTGTTTTGACTATCTGGTTTACTACTATCGACGACTGTACCAGGGGTAATCACCTGCACAACCTCGCGCTTAACAACCCCTACTGCCTGCTTAGGATCCTCCATCTGCTCAGCAATGGCAACCTTGTAGCCACGCTCCACTAAGACATCAATATACTGTTGTGCTGAGTGATAAGGAACTCCAGCCATGGGAATAGGATTTTCAGCATTCTTATTGCGACTGGTTAGTGAAATTTCTAGTATCTGGGCAGCATTGACTGCATCTTCGTAAAATAACTCATAAAAATCACCCATACGAAAGAGCAAAAAAGCATCTGGATATTGTTTTTTAATATCCACATACTGTTGCATGCCAGGTGATAATTTTTCTGTCGTCATCCATTCTCTCCTTGTTAAAAATAGTCTTGAGAGAGACTCCCAAGACCTTATCTATCCTTCATCAAATCTAACAAACGATCTTCCATGAGTTTAGCGACATGCTGATCTCGGCAGATTACCAAGAGAGTATTGGCACCCGCAACTGTTCCTAAAATCCATTCATCCTTGTTGGCATCGACAACATTGGCTAAAACTGCGGCTTCACCCAATTTAGTGTGCAAAACTAAGGTAAACTCAGCTCTTGCTACACCTTCCAAATGATGGGACAAAAACTCAACCAGGTCAATCTTCTCCGTCTCATTTGCTAGTACGTAGTAGACCTTATCATTTTTCTTAACCTTGGTCAAGCCCAGTTCGCGAAGGTCACGCGACAGTGTCGTTTGCGTCACAAAAACATTGCGTGCTTCCAACCGATCCTGGATCTCTTTTTGAGTTCCTAATTTTTCCTCAGTGATCATTTGTTTGATTAACTGATGGCGTTCTCTTTTTCTCATAACATCCTCTCGATTGAATATTTATAACATTTTACAACTATTTAATAAGAACATTATACCAAAAAAACCGAATATTTCAAAAAAATTCTTATCATTCCTCAAAATTGTGATAAAATAGAAGAAAAGTCCAAAGGAGTTTATAATGAATACAAAACAATTGATTGCTAGCGAATTGGCTAGCGTCATTGAGAGCCTGGATCAAGAGGCTATTTTAAATTTACTAGAACAACCCAAAAACTCTGACATGGGAGACATCGCCTTCCCTGCCTTTACTCTAGCAAAAGTTGAGAGAAAAGCTCCACAAATGATTGCAGCAGATATCGCTGAAAAAATCAATAGCCAAGCCTTTGAAAAAGTCGTCGCTACTGGACCTTATGTTAACTTCTTCCTTGATAAAAATGCCATTTCTGCTCAAGTATTACAAGCTGTTATCACTGAAAAAGAACACTATGCTGACCAAAATATTGGTAAACAAGAAAATGTTGTTATCGACATGTCTAGTCCCAATATTGCTAAGCCATTCTCTATTGGTCACCTGCGCTCAACTGTTATCGGAGATAGCTTGTCACATATCTTCCAAAAAATCGGCTATCAAACGGTCAAGGTCAACCATTTAGGAGACTGGGGTAAACAGTTTGGAATGCTGATTGTTGCCTACAAAAAATGGGGCGACGAAGAAGCTGTAAAAGCTCATCCGATTGATGAACTTCTTAAACTCTACGTTCGCATCAATGCTGAAGCTGAAAATGACCCTAGCTTGGATGAAGAAGCACGCGAATGGTTCCGTAAACTTGAAAATGGAGATGAGGAAGCTCTCGCACTTTGGCAATGGTTCCGTGATGAAAGTTTGGTGGAATTTAACCGTCTTTACAATGAATTGAAGGTTGAATTCGACAGCTACAACGGGGAAGCCTTCTACAATGACAAGATGGATGCAGTTGTAGACATTCTTTCTGAAAAAGGACTTCTTGTTGAGTCAGAAGGTGCCCAAGTTGTGAATCTTGAAAAATATGGAATTGAACACCCAGCTCTTATCAAGAAATCTGACGGTGCAACTCTCTACATCACACGTGACTTGGCCGCTGCCCTTTACCGTAAAAACGAATATCAATTTGCTAAATCTATCTATGTCGTTGGTCAAGAACAATCTGCTCACTTTAAACAACTTAAGGCTGTCTTGCAAGAGATGGGGTACGATTGGAGTCAAGATATTGTCCATGTTCCTTTTGGATTGGTAACAAAAGAAGGCAAGAAACTCTCTACTCGTAAAGGGAATGTTATCTTGCTAGAACCAACTGTTGCAGAAGCCATCAGCCGTGCTAAAGCGCAGATTGAAGCCAAAAATCCAGAACTTGAAAACAAAGACCAGGTCGCTCATGCTGTTGGAGTTGGGGCCATTAAATTCTATGACCTTAAAACTGACCGTACAAATGGATATGACTTCGACCTTGAAGCTATGGTATCCTTCGAAGGGGAGACTGGCCCTTATGTTCAGTATGCCTACGCTCGTATCCAATCAATCTTGCGTAAAGCCGATTTCAAACCTGAAGCAGGTGCCAACTATAGCTTGAACGATTCTGAAAGCTGGGAAATCATCAAGCTAATCCAAGACTTCCCACGTATTATTAAACGTGCAGCTGATAATTACGAACCTTCTATCATCGCTAAATTTGCAATCAGCTTAGCTCAAGCCTTTAACAAATATTATGCTCACACTCGTATCTTGGATGAAAGTCCAGAACGTGATAGTCGTCTAGCCCTTAGCTATGCAACAGCAGTCGTCCTCAAAGAAGCGCTTCGTCTGTTGGGTGTAGAGGCGCCAGAGAAGATGTAATTCGTTACAAGAGACTGGAACTAAAGTTACTAGTCTCTTGACGGCAATCGCTATCGGGCGATTTGCCTAAACGCTTCACTAATTCACCTAACCAAATAATATCGATTTGGTTAGGCTCATGTCGTAGGCTTTTAATCACTTTATTGTAAAGCAGTCTAAGTAACTAGCGCCAAATCCTATTCGAACCTTGGCTAGGCGCTTCACTAGTCATGGCCTCTAAATATTATCGATTTATGTCCTAAAACGTCGTAACTCTGACGATTTGCCTAAACGCTTTACTAATTTATCTAAACAATAACATCGATTTGGTTAGGTTCATGTCGCAATCTTAAAGTTACTGGATTGCAGAGCGTTCTAAGCAACCAATTCTAAACCTCTACGGACTTTTATTTGGTACTAGGGGCGGAGTGCATTACATCTACTATTTTAGATTAGCGATCACTTGCCTAATTTCTATATTGTCATTACTTGAAAAGCGAAAAATCTTTTTCGCTTTTCTCTTGCTATTCATTTCTTTATCACTTAGGGAGAATTTTTATGAGCCAATATGCTTATATTTTAGTTGTCATCAGTCTTGTCGCTCTTTTTCTCATCAACAAATACGAAAAGGAAAAACTACAAAGACTCCTACAAGAGCAACTGTTAAAGGATGAAACTTTTCGCGCTACTATCAAGGAAAAGATTCAAACAACAGAAAATATTAACGATGTCATCGACTACATCAATAAAGGATATCGTTTGGGAATCATGATTTCAAAGGAAATTGTGGAAGACATCAGAAAATGAAAAAGGATTCGAGATTCATTTCTCGAGTCTTTTTATTTATTTCTGACAGCTAAGATTTCTACCAGGATAACAATCCCTAAGGATACCATGGTTCCAAATGGTGCTGCATCTTCATCAAAAATTTTCTCAGAGAACAGTAGCAGAGCAATCGCTAATAGTAGCAAAGCACTGCATAGCATAATATCCTTGAAGCTTGGTTTGCGTTTTATATACTTTAAAAATGATTTCTGTAGTTTACTCATTTCGATTGTCCCCTTTTTAAGTAAATCCTTTATTCATGGAATAAAACTCTTCCTCAGAAAATCTGACCTCTTACAAAGCTTCTAATTCATAGAGTTCCGCAATAATCCCTGCGACCTTCTTGATATCTCCCAGCATTCCACGCATCTCAAAGTCAGCTAGAACGGGGAAACCGAAGCGTTGGCTGTATTGTTTAGCCGTCAAACAGTATTGGTTGTTAAAATTACGATTACCGGATCCTACAACACCAAAACACTTGCTGGCATTGTCACCGTAAGCGATAAAATCACCTACTGGAGTAGTCAAAATCTCCACATCACCATTATCAACACCATTGCCACCTTCTAGATAAGTCGGTAGAAAAGCCACATATGGGTTGGTCATTTCAAAGAAATCTTCTCCTTCCTTGACCAAATCTTTAATATGAATTTTTTCTACTTCAATGTTCTCATACTGTTCTAATAGGTAAGCCTTCAATCGTGTTACGAAACTCTCCGTATTGCCACTCAGACTGATGTAGACCAAGGAAATTTTTTTCATTTTCTCCTCCTTTTTTGAATCATAAAAAATAACTACCAAGATTGTATCTTGATAGTTATGCTTTGTCAACTCTTAGGCAAGTTCTTCCTCTTCTTGAGTTTCTGTTAATTCTTTTTGCTGACGCCACATTTTATAGAAGACGATTGCTAGGAAGATAACATTGAGTACGATCCCAAAAATAGCTGAACCTTTGGCACCAAGCTCCGCTCCCATACGGATGTTAGGGTCTGTAAAAAGTGAAACCGCATCCTGAACGCCGATAAAGTTGTAGATAGAACCAACGATGGCAACGAAGACATAAGCAAGATAAGTGTAGTTAGCCAATTGAAGGTTTTTACGAATAAGGAAAACCAAAGCCACAACAACCAGAATAACAGATAAGACAACCAAGAGAATGCTGAAGACAGAATGACCATGCTCCGATACCTTAATGGTGTATGCAACGAGCTCCTTAGCATAAGTAGCATTAACACCTGATGCTGATGTTTCTAGATTGCTCATACCCTCCGCAGTAGGTACTGGAGATATGATTCCAAATAGTGACATTGCTGAGAGTAAGGCTGAAAAAATCAGTAATACCCATAGATAGATTGGTTTCTTTTTCATCAAAGCAACCCCCCTTATATTTTTTTAGTTTATTATAGCATATTTTAACAAGCAAAACAAATCTTATAAGTTTGCTTCCACCTGTTTACGGTAGGCTTTAGGAGACTTCCCACATAGTTTTCGAAAGACCTTATAGAAATAACCAACATTACTGTAACCAACTGTATAACAGATATCCTCAATACTATCATTGGTAGATAGCAAGAGCTGCTGGGCAGCCTTAATGCGTTGCTTATTGAGAAGCTCCGCAAAGGTGGAATTGGTTTCCTTCTTGATTAGCTGGCCCAAATAAACGGGATTGATAAAGAGATCCTTGCTGATATCCTTGAGGGAAAGTTCTTTTTTGTAGTCTCTACCAATGACTTCAAGCACACTAACTACATTTTCATTCATGCGGTATTGGCCAAAGAAGGAAGTCAAGGTCTCTTTGGTATAAGCGACTAAGTCCTCAAAAGTTGTAATGGCATGGATGTTCTTGACAATATCTGTCATGTCGTCTGCCTTCAAATGCTCAAAAAGATGGAAAACATCCATGACAAACTGGGTAAAGAGCTGCTTGGTAATGGATACCCTCGGTGTGTTTTCTAAGACAATCTTCTCAAGTAAGGTCAACTCCTCGATAATCTGCTGGAGATTTCCTTGAATAATCACTCGATAGATGGGCTCGTAATAAGAAAAGAGACTTTCAGACTGATCTAAATTGACCGAGCCATAAAAGAGAGTCTTTTCAATATCACGCTTCCATTTTTCAAAGTTGGATTGATAAGGTGCTTCAAAAGGCATGACCAATAAGCCCTCAAATTCCTGATCTGCAAGGACGATCTGCCAGTCTTGACCTAGAACGTAGTAAGGAATGGCATAATTTCCTTGTTTTTCTTTTGAAAGTCCAATCCACCAGTTTTCTTTTTGGCTGAGATGAGTCTTGAAGGCTTCTTCATCGAGTTGCTGACTCAATATTTCGGGCTCATGAGATTTTTCACCAAGCTGACTGGCAATCTTTTCAAGCAAGTGTTCAAGTTCAACCTTATCGACTGGTTTGACCAGATAATCAACGACATTGAGATTCATGGCTTTTTTGACATAGTCAAATTCTTGGTAGCCTGAAAGGAGAATATAGCAAGCATTTGGCAACAACTCCTTCATCTCCCCAATCATTTCAAGCCCTGTCTTGTCAGGCATATTGACATCTGAAATAACAATATCGACGGGATGTTCTCGAACGTAGTCCAGAGCATCGTCAGCATGATTGGCTGTTGCAACGACTTCCATATCCCACTTATCAAAAGGAATCAAACGTTTGAGACCTTCTGTAATCATGTACTCGTCGTCCACTAAAAGTACTTTATACATCTTTATCCTTTCTCTTCATTTTGAATGGTAATTCGATAGCGAACACCTTCTTTTTCAACAGATTCTACACTGATATCATACCGGTCACCAAAGTAGAGTACAAAGCGCTCATGCACATTGACAATTCCAATGGACTGGCGTTTCCCACTATAATCCACTGTATGTTCAAAGATTCTTTGAGCTAATTTGTCCTGGATCTCTGCTAATTTTTCGGCAGGCATTCCACGCCCATTATCGGTTACCAAAATCTCAACATAGCCTTCTTTTTTCAAGGCCTTGATACTAATCACATTATCTGTACGTCGATGATCAACTCCATGAGCAAAATAATTTTCCACCAAGGGTTGGAGGGTGAATTTTGGAATGCGCATTTCTTCCAATCCAGGGTCGATTTTAAATCCGTAAGCAATGGATTTGGGATAACGCACCATACAGAGATAACTGTACTTCCGACAAAATTCCACTTCTTGCTTTAATGTTGTTTCTCGTTCGTCAGAGATGTTGTTGCGCAGGAGACTACTGAATTCGTAGATAATATCCGCTAGTTCATTTTGGTTCTCCATGACCGCGTACATCCGTAGAAACTCCAGAGTATTGTACATGAAATGTGGATTTATCTGAGCTTGTAGGGCGCGCATATTTGCATCTTTTTGACTCAGTTCAAGTTGATAAATATCATGGATATTTCTCTCCAATCGATCCAACATGTTATTTGTTGTCTCAGCGATTAAAAGCAATTCCTGGTCTTTTTTCGTGAGATCAATTCTTTTACCCTGCTCACCTTGCGCAATATCATGGATTGTTTCCACTAGGTCAACAACCTGGGTTTGATACTTCGAAAATGTTTTTTTCAAGGTTACATATAAAATAACGATAAAGAGAAGACTCAAAGTAAGAATAAAGACAGAACTAGAGATACTACCACTAAGGACATAACCTCGCGGAACAGCAACCTGAACCTGATAACCATGAGCAGTCTCATCTTGCAACCATTCCTCTCGATCACTTTTTTCACCTTGGTGAAACATTTCCGTTTCAAAAGGAGAGGTTATGCTCACAGCAATTGGGATATTTCCTCTGGTATTGTCAATTGCCTTATAAAAAACATCGGAAGATACAGAAACATAAATAACTCCAAGAGCTTGATCCGATACTGGATCGGATACGGGAACGGCAAAACTATTAGCATCTGGCTTAAAGGCGTCTGCAGAAACTTTGTAACCACTACGATTGTCCCTAGTCGAAACATAAACTTCTGTCGAGTCTTGCAAGACAATGGCTACACCCGTTACAAAATCATTGCGCACATAAAGGTCATCGATATTTTCATAAATGGATACAGAAATATAGGGTGATGCCTTACGTTCCAGTTGCCAGTAAAAATAATCCGGTGTACTAAGGCTAAAATACTTATAAATTCCCTCGATTCGCGCTTGATTATCTACTAAACCTTGGGCTGAACGGGCTGACTCTCGATAATAATACTCAACCTCGCTCACTGTTCGAGTCAAAACCCTCTGGGAAACCTGTCTTGCTTCTTTTTCGCGACTATCCCAGTTTACATAGGAAATCAAAAGAGCAAAACTAGCAATGATGACAATCATCACCCAACTATAGGTTCTAAGGAGCGAATGAAGCCAAAACTGTTTCATTCTATTTGGACGCCAATTTTTCATGAATGTTTTCATAAACAGGCTCCAATAAATCACTAATAAAGAAATGCCACATTCCAATCCCTACAAAAATAATGAGGGCTGGCATATAGAAGCCAATGATGGCTAACAAGACGCTACCAAGAAGAACCTTGGCCACTGCTGACAAGCTCATAAAAATTCCGATAAAGGCAAGCTTTAAGGTATTTTGATAGGATAAGTCAAAATAAACTTGCAATTTTAGAGAAACTGTATAAGCCAAAAATACCAAGACTACCAAAAAGATATTTAAAAATGTTGCTGCCAAGTGGATAATGGTCTGATGCGGCAATTGGATCATGAGATACAAACCATAAATCAAGATCAAGTCAAGTCCCATAAAGGTGTAGAAACTGAGATTGCTTTTAACAAAATTGCTCTTGTAAAGAGTCCAAGCCTCTTTAAAACCATAGGCACGGTAAGAATAGCCGTGTTCCGCAAATAAACTCATGAGAGTCGCACTAGCTGGCGCTATACCAAAAACCACACCTCCCGCTAGTGTCAATAACCAAAAATAAGCTGTAGCTATCATCCCCAAAAAGAAACGATGAAAGACTAGCTCAATAAAATTTCCCACGGTTTGCCTCCAAAAAAATAATCTAGAACTATTATAACATATTTCAAGCGCTCTCAAAAAAGAAGAGGATAGAAAAGGTAGTGAGAGTTTATCACTACCTGTTTACTATAATGTTACTAAAAATTAAAATCAATGGCCGAAACCATTGGTTTTAAGATGTTTATAATAAGTTAACTCTTACTTAACTTCAGTAAACACAACGTGTTTGCGAAGTTTTGGTGAGTATTTCTTCAATTGAAGACGGTCTGGAGTGTTACGTTTGTTTTTAGAAGTAAGGTACAAGCGTTCACCAGATTCTTTGTGTTCAAGTGTAATATTTACGCGCATGGTATCTCCCTTCTATTATTCAGCTGATGCAGCTTTAGCGATCTTACGTCCTTTGTAGTATCCTTTAAGTGATACACGGTGTGAACGTGAGTAATCTCCAGTAGTTTCGTCAAAGTTTACAGATGGAGCTGTTACTTTGTAGTGTGTACGACGTTTGTTTTTCTTCGCTTTTGAAGTGCGACGTGCAGGTACTGCCATTTTGATTTCTCCTTTTAAGATATAAATTCAGTTAGGTTTGATTTTCATCAACTTTAATAGTATATCAAAACTTTTTTGTAAAGTAAAGTTACTTGACAAAAAAAAGATAAAAAAATTTTCCTATCCACTATTCTGGATAGGAAAATAGATTAAATATCAATCTCGAAGGGTTCATCAATGGTTTCTGAGACGTATTTCCCGTCTTTTTTCCGTTGCTTGACACATTCTGTAAGGAGATATTCAATCTGCCCGTTAACTGATCGGAAGTCATCCTCTGCCCATGATGCGAGTGCAGCATATAACTTTGCCGAAAGTCGAAGGGGGATTTGCTTTTTTTTAGCTTCTGCCATTTTTAATAAAGGCTTCCTGTATTGACAATTGGTTGTACATCATGATTGCCACAGAGAACGACTAGGAGATTTGAAACCATAGCAGCTTTTCGTTCTTCGTCAAGTTCTACTAATTCTCCTTCATTGAGACGTTCTAGTGCCATTTCAACCATTCCTACAGCGCCATCAACAATCATCTTACGTGCATCAATAATGGCTGATGCTTGTTGACGTTGAAGCATGACAGCTGCAATTTCCGGTGCATAAGCTAGGTAAGTAATACGTGCCTCAAGGATTTCCAAGCCAGCATCCTCAACACGACTCTGAATTTCTTCACGAATACGCTTAGCTACAATCTCACTAGAACCGCGGAGGCTTCCTTCATCGGCTTGCCCATCACCCGTAGTATCTACATTAGGTGACACATCGTAAGGATAGATGCGGACAATATTACGAAGGGCGCTATCACACTGCAATGACAGATATTCTTTATAGTTATCAACGTTGAAGACTGCTTTTGCCGTATCGACCACACGCCAAGTAACGGCAATTCCGATTTCAACAGGGTTCCCTAAGCAATCATTAATTTTTTGGCGAGAATTACTCAAGGTCATAACTTTGAGAGAAATCTGTTTCTTGCCAATTTCAATGTTTACATCATTGCCATTTGATGATTTCATCCCTGAAAAAGGGGATTTCGTGCTAACGTCACCACTTTGACCAAGTCGAGTGTGGATTGCAGGATTGACCGCTATGCTGAAGGGATTGACAAAGTAAAAACCAGGTTCTTTGATGGTCCCAGTATAGTTACCAAAGAGGGTCAAAACCAGTGCTTCCTGAGGTTTGACAACTTTTAAACCAGCATGAGCTAGAGCTGAACTTAAGATTAATAAAAGCCCGATAATAATTCCAAAAATGTTTTCTGAACCAGCACCCATGATAAATATAAAGAAACCAAGTACGAGTGCCAACTCAATGAGTACCAATGCTACTACACCATTTGGTTTTGAATTGATTAGTTTTTCAGTCATCAGAATGACCTCCTGTGTTTGATATCTAAATGATATCACTTTAATTTTAAATGTCAACAAAAATATGCAATCTTTTTTAAGAAGATTTCAATGGTTTGAATTGTCTGAAAATTCAAGAATTTTCTTCTGTTCATTGTTTTTAAAATGTGCTATAATGGTAAGAACTGAAATGGGAGGGAACTTAATGACAGAATTAGATAAACGTCACCGCAGTAGCATTTATGACAGCATGGTTAAATCACCAAACCGTGCCATGCTTCGTGCGACTGGTATGACAGATAAGGACTTTGAAACACCAATTGTGGGAGTCATTTCGACTTGGGCAGAAAATACACCATGTAATATCCACTTGCATGACTTCGGTAAGCTTGCAAAAGAAGGTGTCAAATCTGCTGGTGCTTGGCCGGTTCAATTTGGAACCATTACGGTAGCAGACGGGATTGCCATGGGAACGCCTGGTATGCGCTTCTCTCTAACGTCACGTGATATCATTGCGGATTCTATCGAAGCTGCTATGGGTGGTCACAACGTGGATGCCTTTGTGGCTATCGGTGGCTGTGACAAGAACATGCCTGGTTCTATGATTGCTATTGCCAATATGGATATCCCAGCTATTTTCGCTTACGGTGGTACTATCGCCCCTGGAAAACTGGATGGCAAAGACATCGACTTGGTTTCTGTATTTGAAGGAATCGGTAAGTGGAACCACGGTGATATGACAGCTGAGGATGTGAAACGTCTGGAATGTAATGCCTGCCCTGGCCCTGGTGGTTGTGGTGGTATGTATACTGCTAATACCATGGCGACAGCTATCGAAGTTCTCGGTATGAGTTTGCCAGGTTCTTCATCTCACCCAGCTGAATCAGCTGACAAGAAAGAAGACATCGAAGCAGCAGGACGTGCTGTTGTTAAGATGCTGGAGCTCGGTCTCAAACCATCAGATATCTTGACTCGTGAAGCCTTTGAAGATGCCATTACTGTGACTATGGCTCTAGGTGGTTCTACAAATGCCACTCTTCACTTGCTTGCTATTGCCCACGCAGCTAATGTTGACTTGTCACTTGAGGACTTTAATACCATCCAAGAACGTGTGCCTCACTTGGCCGATTTGAAACCTTCTGGTCAGTATGTCTTCCAAGACCTTTACGAAGTTGGTGGTGTGCCTGCGGTTATGAAGTATTTGCTGGCAAATGGCTTCCTTCACGGAGACCGTATCACATGTACTGGTAAGACTGTTGCTGAAAACTTGGCTGACTTTGCAGACCTCACACCAGGTCAAAAAGTTATCATGCCACTTGAAAATCCAAAACGTGCAGATGGTCCGCTTATCATCTTGAACGGTAATCTTGCTCCTGACGGTGCAGTTGCCAAGGTGTCAGGTGTTAAGGTTCGTCGTCACGTTGGTCCAGCCAAGGTCTTTGACTCTGAAGAAGATGCTATCCAAGCTGTCTTGTCAGATGAAATCGTTGATGGCGATGTTGTCGTTGTTCGTTTCGTTGGACCTAAGGGTGGTCCTGGTATGCCTGAGATGCTCTCACTTTCTTCAATGATCGTTGGTAAAGGCCAAGGAGACAAGGTTGCCCTCTTGACAGATGGACGCTTCTCTGGTGGTACTTATGGTCTGGTTGTCGGACATATCGCCCCTGAAGCTCAGGATGGTGGACCGATTGCTTACCTTCGTACAGGTGATATCGTTACGGTTGACCAAGATACCAAAGAAATTTCCATGGCCGTATCGGAAGAAGAACTTGAAAAACGCAAGGCAGAAACAACCTTGCCACCACTCTATAGCCGTGGTGTCCTTGGTAAGTATGCCCATACCGTATCTTCTGCATCACGCGGTGCCGTTACAGATTTCTGGAATATGGAACAATCTGGTAAAAAATAACTAAAAAATAAGCAGTCGTTAAATGACTGCTTTTTCTAGTTCTTTGTATTTTCTCATGGAATGTGATAAAATGTTTGCTCTAACTATGATTACAAAGGAGAAATAATATTTTCAAAAAATACAGGAATTATGCTCTACGTAGATGATGTAGCAGCTGAGAGAGACTTTTGGTCTGCTATCGGTTTTGAGGTTTTTAATCAATCAGAAATAATGGGTTTTGATACTTTTGAGATGAGACTTCACACGGACAGTACACTGACTTTTACTGTCTACGCCAAAGACTTTATTCGTCAGGTATCGCCAGAGGTAGTTGATATGAAACCTAGCCTACTCTTTGAGTCAGCGGACTTTCACGCCCTTCACGAGCGCCTAGCTGCAGTGACTGATACCACTAGTCCGATCAGTACTCAACCTTTCCCTCACTTTAACTTTGCAAGTCCAAGTGGACACTATTTTGCAGTTAGAGGAATCTAATAACAAAAAGGAGCCTGGGACAAAAGTCCTAGCCTCTCAATTGTCTTTGGATTGTCGAGCAAGACGCAGTGGTTGAGTGGGCTCTACTACGCTGATTTCATCAGCTTTTACAGCCCTACTCAACTGTGCGGAGGTGGGACGACGAAATCGAATTCTAACGAATTACCGATTTCTGTCCCACTCTCTCTTGTTTTTTAGCGCGGTGGTAGTCCAAGTGCTATACGTCCATAGCGACTGATGCGTGTAATCTTCCAGGCAGGTGACCAGGTAACTTCAACCCTAACATCCTCAATTCCTTCAATCTGTTTCAAGCCTGCCACAATTTCAATAGGTAAACTTTCTGCACAGTCACAGGCAGTATCGGTGAAGGTCATGACAATTGTACAAAGACCAGCCTCGTCCAAATGAATCTCGTAAATCAAGCCAAGATTATAGACATCTAATTCCACATCTGTATCGTAAACTTTTTCTAGCTTGTCAATGATTTGTTCTCCTAATGCTAGAGCACGATCATTGATTTTGATATCTTCTCTCATTGCATTCCCTCCATTTTGTAAACTGCACCTATTTTCTCATAATTCTGACAATTTGGCAAGTTTTTCCCAATCAAAACTGGATTCGCTATAAAAACGAAAGCATAGAGATTGCCATAGTTGGTCCAAACTGCCCAGAGAGCTAACAACCTAGAACAAGAGGATATTGGCATAGGTTAGAGAGATAAACTTAGAGAATGATTGAGCTTCTAAGAAATACTTTCTAAAAAGAAAAAGTAGAGAACAGTCATCTCTACTTTTTAAATATTATTTTGACTTCACAGGCTTATCTGCCAAGGCCTTGATAGCTGATGCTATCGTTTCTGCGTAGAGCTTAGCTCCCTCTTCTAGTTTGGTATTATCACTTCCAAAGTGAACCTGGTCCGTTCCTTTCCAGATGTCTGGATGATCTTTAGACACCTGATTCCAGTCTGCAACCTCAATGTAAGGATACTTTTGAGCTACTTCACGCACATAGCTAGCATACTGTTCTACATAAGGCTGAGTTGCTTGAGTTTTGTCCCCTTCATAAGGTGTCACAAGTACAAGCTGATGGCCCTTAGGTAGATTTGTTATCAAAGAATCAATATCAGCCTTATAATCCTCAGGGTTATTCACTCCAGTAGCAATAACGACTATTTTAGGGAGGACTTTATTCTGACTGTGGTTGAGCATAATAGCATTGGCTTGCTTGGTATTTCTGCTTACTTGACCATCTGTCTGAGCGTCTGGTAGAACCTCTTTTAGTCCAGGTGTTGCACGCAAGGTTACAGAATCTCCGATGATGGATACACCATCGGCAATATTGTAGCGACTTGCTTCTGCTTGATCCGCCATGGTTTTTGTACGGGTAATATTGGTTTGAGCTTGATTGAGGCCATTTACCATCAAATCCGTTTCAAAAGCGCCTACTTGGGGAGCAATAAGCATCACAATCAGTGTCAGCAAGCTAAGGAAACCGACGCTACCCGCAAAGATTGGTTGAATATGCGGAATTTCTTTTACCTTTTGCAATAAGCTACTGTTCTTCCCTGCAATGAAAGGTTCAATCACATAGAAAGAAAGGCTTGCAAAGAGATAAGAGAAGATAGTGGTGAGAATCACTGCTGGTAGATTGCTCATCAACTGAGAGAAAATGATATAAAACGGCCAGTGGAAAAGATAAACGGCATAGCTGGTATCAGCTAAGAAGCTAATTACCTTTGGTTCTTCAATCGTCGGAGTTTTCTCATGTAAAACTCGTGCTGCAACGATCATCAAAAGGGCAGCTAAACTTGCCAACAAGAAACCAAGCAAGTAGGCAAAGAGATAATTAAATTTCACGAAGAAGGTCAATAAGAGTAAAACTCCGAGACCAGCCCCAAATACTAGCAAGGTCTGTTTCAAGTCTAGGGTTTGATTCAAACGTTTGAGAAGAGGTGTCGTATGACGAACTCCTATCAAGGTCGCAAGCACACTTCCTAAAAAGAATGGATAAACATGAGTCAAACTTGAAAAGTAAAGCGTTGAGTATGAGCTAACGATAAAGCTACCAATAAACATTGAAAGAAAGCTAACGACGAAGGTAGCTGAAGATAGTAGAAAAACCATTCCCCGTAGTTGCCCACCTGTTTTGGCTTGCTTAGACATAAGCCAAACTGCCAAGCCCCACAAGATATAGTAATGAACTTCAACCGCTAAACTCCAGTTGTGAACAAAGAGGTGAGGGATAAATTGAGATTCATAACTTCCTCCTGTCAGCATTTCATAGAAGTTAGTCATAAAACCAAGGACACCAGCAATCTGACCACCGATTCCTGCCACATAATCCTGTCGAACCAAGAAAGTAAAAGGCATAACGACCAGGATCATCAAGACAACTGGGGGAAAAATCCGATAGAAGCGTCTTCTAAAAAATCCTAGGATATCAATCTTACCTTTTTGTCCAAATTCTTCTAACAGGAGTGACGTAATTAGGAAACCTGAGAAGGTAAAAAAGACATCAACCCCGAAGAAACCTCCTGGAAAAACCGTCTGAAAGAAATGGTACAAAAGCACCAAGAGTAAGCCTGTAATCCTGATCAAGGAAAACCATTTAATACGCATACGAGTTTATTCTCCGTTCATTAGAGTAGTAAAAAACCATCTAATGTTCATTCCATACTACCTTTATTTTATCAAAAAAAGAAGAAAAATCCTAAGAGAAAACTTAGGATTTCAGCTTTAGATTGATAATCTTAGAAATTACGACCTGATTTATTGTAGCCATATTTTTCAACAAAATGCTCACGGAATTCCAAGAGATTGTCATCCATAATAGCCTGGCGAACCTGCTTCATCAGATTGAGCAAGAAGTAGAGGTTATGGTAACTGGTCAAGCGAATACCAAAGGTTTCGTCAGCCTTGAGCAAGTGACGAAGGTAGGCACGGGTGTAGTTCTTACATGTGTAGCAATCGCATTCAGGATCAAGTGGGGTAAAGTCCTCAGCAAACTGGGCATTCTTGACAACCAAACGTCCTTGGCTAGTCATACAAGTTCCGTTACGAGCGATACGAGTCGGCAAGACACAGTCAAACATATCCACACCACGAATCACTCCATCAATCAAGCTATCTGGTGCCCCTACCCCCATAAGATAGCGAGGTTTGTTTTCAGGAAGGAGTTGAGTGGTGAAGTCCAAAACTGCATTCATCTCTTCGTGAGTTTCTCCAACTGCCAACCCTCCGATAGAGTATCCTGGGAAGTCCATGCTGACAAGGTCATGAGCTGACTGACGACGAAGATCTTCAAATCCTGCACCTTGTACAATCCCAAACAAACCTTGGTCATGTGGACGACGATGAGCTTTTAATCCACGCTCAGCCCAACGGCTGGTACGTTCGATTGACTTCTTCACATAATCATAAGGCTGATAAAATTGAGGACATTCGTCAAAGGACATCATAATGTCTGACCCTAGATTATTTTGGATAGAGATGGCTTTTTCAGGTGATAGAAACATTTTAGAACCATTGAGGTGGTTCTTAAACGTTACCCCTTCTTCTGTGATGTTACGACTATCCGCTAGAGAGTATACTTGGAAACCGCCACTATCCGTTAAGATAGGTTGGTCCCAGTTCATGAACTTATGAAGCCCACCTGCTCGAGCAATCAACTCATCTCCAGGGCGAAGCCACAAGTGATAGGTGTTGGATAGGATAATTCCTGAACCCATCTCTTTCAATTCTTCTGGCGACTGAGTCTTGACCGTTGCTTGAGTCCCTACTGGCATAAACATAGGGGTTGGGAAGGTTCCGTGTGGCGTGATAATCTCACCCAGACGAGCTCCCGTGTGTTTTTCTTTTTTAATCAAACGATATTTGATTGGTGAATCTGACATTTTTACCTCCGAAGCTGGAAAAGACAGTCCCAGTTCTTACTTTGTGCCCAAGGGCATACTGTATGATTCTATCAAAAAAAACAGGAACTGTCACGAACTATGGTATAATGAAAGAATGAAATACCCAAAAATTGATTTAAAAGAAGTTCGTCAACAAGCTAAACAGTTTCAAGCTGAACATCCACGTCTATTGCTTGTCTTTTTATTACCAAGCATTTTCCTGATTCTATCCAGCTTTATAAGCCCATTATCCTTACTTGATGAGGGGATTCTTGAGCAATCCTTCTTTACTTTTTTGATGAGCTTGATCAAGTCTTCACTCTTTCCTCTAGCAGTCGGATTTACAAGTTCTATTATCCTAGCTGGTGCTCTATTTACAACTATTAATCTTTACAGAATTTCCGAGATAGAGCTTTCCTTTAAAGATAGCCTGTCCATACTTGACAACCGCTTCTTCACCCAGACCTTTCTGACTCTCTTGCTCAAGCGTTTCTATCTCTTTTTGTGGAGCATCCCTAATCTTTTTGGAGTCTACTTGCTCTTTTATAGCAGTGCCATGGCTCGTAAATTTGTAGAACTTCATCCCGAATTTCCAGCCGTAGACGTCACCAATTCAGATATCGAACATTTTCTGCTCACTTTTGCACTCTACTTCTTTGGTAGCGTCTTTCTGATGATTTTGGGAACCATTGCCTATCTGCCACAATACTACGCTTATTCCCAAGTAGAGCTGCTCCTATGTGATACCCTTGCAATTGGAATTGCCAAGCCAAGCCGCGTACTAAAAACCAGTCGCTTCCTTATGAAAGGCTATAAGTTCCAACGCTTCGTCCTTGATTTACAGCTACTTCCTTGGTATCTCCTTATCTGGATCAGCTTCGGAATTGCGAGCATCCCTACTTTCCCTTATATCTATAGTAGTCAATTCTTCTTTTATCAAAGATTACTCGAAATCAAGCGGAGAAAAGTTTAATGTGAATGATTAAAACCAGCACCTTCTATGGAAAGTGCTGGTTGTTTTTATTTCAAGAAAAGGATACTCAAGAGTGCTAAGATTGCCGGTCCACCTTGCTTGAGAATGATTTTTTTATCTGCTGTTAAGGCACCATAAGTAGCTGCTCCTATGACAAATAAAACAAAGATTGTTACGATTTCTAAGCTATGTGAGAAATAAATTCCGTAAATAAGAAATACCCCAATCAAGGCATTATAAATTCCTTGGTTTTTGAAAAGTGAGGTTACAGATGGTCGAGTCAACTCTTCCATTTCCATATTAAAGACTCGACTGGTTGCGTCTGATTGGGTTGCGATACTCTCCAAATAAAAGATATAAAAATGTTCGAGGGCAACAATAGTCGCTAAAATAGTAGTAATGATTGACATCGTTTTCTCCTTAAAATTCTATTTTTTCTAATCCTGATACTAGTTTCGTCAGTAAAGTCGTCAGTTTTTTCTGTTCGGCTGTCGATAAGATGCTCTCCATCTGCTCCTTCACTCGCAAGTGATGTTTAGGCGGATTGACCAAGAGTTGATTCTTGGCTTCTTGGGTTAATTCAACTAAGACTTCTCGTTGATTAAGCGGATTACGTTTGCGACTGACATAGCCCTCTGACTCCAGTATCTTAAAATGACGGGTCAAGGCTGCCTGGTCAATCTGTAACTTCTCCTGAACGGCAATCTGGTTACAGGGTGACTGTTGCAGTAAAAATTGCAGGATTTGATAGCGGGTCAAACTAATTCCCAATTGTTTCTCAAAAAGTTGAGTGATGGTCTGATCTGTTAAATGGAGCTGGTACAGTAATTCATGCATTTTTTATTTTTTTCCTTTCTTTTATATTTGATCTATCAATAGTTGACTTGTCAAGTATATTGCAAAAAGAGTAAAAACGCAACTATTTTGCTCACTCCCCAGAAAAAAAGAGAACATGATAGAAATCGATAGTCCAAGTCTTTTCCTAACCCCAATCACTAAAGATCCAACAAGTCTGTGGAGTGTCAAAGTTATTGACAGAAAAATGAAATTTCCATTAAATAAGCATTCTAAATGTCAAACAAGGCCAGGATTTTTTGTCCCAGCCTCTATTTCTTCTAAAATCTATTGAGAGCCTAATTACTAGCCTACCAAGTCTGCTCGAAGGATTTCCCCCTCTTTATCGATGACAACTTCGATGGCGTGGCCTGCAAAAATTTCCTCGTTATCATCATAGTAGAGGGTCAATTCTCCGTCTTCGTTAATCGATAGTTCACTCAAGGAAAGTGAATTGGTAAAATACTCTTCTGTTAACTCCACATCATTTTCATCTGAATCAATCCAGTCTTGAGCTGTTTCCCACAGTTCTTTGACGATATAGTCTTTAATCTTAGCATCTTGAACTTGGAAAGATCCCATAAATTTCTTTAAATCATCGAAAGAACTTGGAGGAAGACTTTCATCTGCACCCGCATCAAACATAGCATGAATCTTACCGCCTTCATAGGTGATGAAGCCTTCAAACCAAGAATAGGCTCTATTTAGGGTGAACTCGCCAATAGCGTCTCGAATGATAACAGGTTTCTGGTAGGTTTCGATCAAGGTCTCTAACCTAGCATCCGTAGATTGGTCATCTAGGTATTCCAGCAAGCGGTAGCAGTTGTTAGCCACTTCTGACATATAAGGCTCTAGCTCCATGAAGGGGCGTTTTTGACATTTAATACGATGAATTTTGTAGGGTTCAAAACTAAAGCCCCATCGCTTTTCTTCAAATTCTTCTGGAGTCAAGAGCCATTCCAAACGTCCTTCAAGTTCAGAAAAGTCCTGAGTTTCGACATTGACACTAGCTTTAAAATGAACGGACGGTATCTTGCATCCATCTTTTAAAGAGATTGCTCCATTTACATTTTGGAGGGTAAAAATCAAGAGTTCGACGATTTCACCACAAAATTCCTGTTCAAAATCATCTCTTGTTTTCTCAAATGGAGTTTTTAATCGGTTTGTCATCCTTATCATCCTTTCGCTCTATGCTTAAAATCGATAGATGATTTTGTATCCGCTTACATTATATCGTGTTTTAGATTTTATTTCACTTATAAATACTATTTTTACAAAAAAAGAAGCTACACTTTTAAATGTATAGCTTCTTATTAATCATTAGTTCATAGAAACGTGAACGTGGTCATAGTGGTTTTCTGTAACACTACCACGGTCTGGCATTGGATTCCAAGTGTAGGCTGGTCCGTATTTGCTATCGTATGGTGCATAGAAACGTTGTTTCCAGATGATGTAGCTGATGCCACGGCTAGCCATATTTTGGATAGCATAATCTGCAATTTGGTCACCAAGAGCAGAACTTACTGGAACCATAAAGTCAATGGCAAGTCCTTTTCCGTGGTCTCCACTATCTCCTGGACGGTAACCACTAAACGATGTGATTCCGAACAAGTTTGCAATTTCTTCTTTAAAGGCAGCCGTTTGTGGTTGTAAACCTGCATTTTCTGATTTTGAAGCTGCAATACTTGCATAATCAGGTGCTGCTGGTGCTGCATAAGTCGCTGATGAAGCTTGGCTTGCTTCAGCTTGATAAGTTGATGGTGCTGATTGAGTCTCTGCTACAGTTTCTGTAACAGGGGCTTCTGTTGTAGTTTCTGCTACTGCTTCTTCAGTCACTTGTGGTGCTACTGGCTCAACTTGAGCTTCTGTTTCTTCAACTGGTTGAGTTAAATCTTCAACCTGTACAGTTTGGTCATCTACAGTGACTTGGTTGGTTGTCAAATCTGCTCTTGCAGTTGTGCCTTCACCTGCCTGAGCTGTGTCAGGGGTTTGGATTTCAACTTCCGTCACTTCTTCCTCATCATTAACAGTTGTAGTAAGCACTGTCTCAGGGAAAATCAGATCAATATTGCTGATCTTGTTCAAGTTAGCAAGAACGGTCACATCCACTCCCAAAGCTTCGGCAATGGTACTTAGAGTATCTCCATACTGAATCGTATAGCTTGTTTTATTCTCATTCTTAGTAACATCGTTTTGAATTTGCTCAACACTGCGCGCTGTCCATACTAGTTCTTCTGCTTGAGTTGCCAATACAGGGGCAAAGGACAAGGCTACTGTTGATGCTAAAATAATTCTTTTCTTCATACTATCAAACTCCTTTTCAAATGTAGTACCTGTCTATCATAACACAAAGAAAATAGAAAAAAAGCCCTTTTTGGGCTATTTAACAGAACTGTACATTCGTTGTAACAAATCACATTACTTGAAATAGTTTGTTAGTTTCTTGTCATCAGGCTGACACATTCTTCTTAAAGAAAGTTCTAGAAAGAAAGCGAGCTAATGTCTTCTAAACGCTCTATCTGTTGATTACAAGCTGCAGATGAGGCAAGGAAATTGATACTCTGAATACCACTATTTTGGGCAAATTCGATATCCAAAGTCCGATCGCCGATATAATAAGTCTGCTGAGGATTTAATCCATACTTATCTAGAAGATAGATCGCAGCTTCTGGACTAGGCTTCCGAGAAAAGCCACTTTGATTGGTTAAAATTTCTGTGAAATAGTGGGCCAAACCCAAATTTTCCAAAATTGTAAAAGCATTATCCCCTTTATGGGTATAAACAAACTGCTCAATTCCTTGCTGGTCTGCCCAAGCTAAGATTTCACGCGCCCCCGGCATCAGAACAACTTGAGCATTCTTCTCAGCCAAACTCTGAGCACGAACCTGATTGAGCATATCAGCATCCAAGCCTCTTTCTTCTCCCACCTTTTCCAACAGATCTTGAACGGAAGTTTGTAGAATAAAGGCACGAACCTCAGCCTTATCATAAGGAATGTCAAACTGGGCAAAGGTCTCTTCGATTCCTGCTAAGATAGCCTCATAAGAGTCTAACAAGGTCCCATCTAAATCCCAGATAAATCCAATTTTGTTCATGTGTCATCCTTTCAAAGAGATATAGTGCTTATAACGATAGTGCAGGAAGAACCAGCGAAAACCATTATCCAAAAGCGTTCCTGCCCAAATACCAGGCAAGCCCCAACCAAGAACAATTCCCATCAGGTAACCTGTCCCGATACGGATACACCACATTCCGATACTTGTCGCATAAAAGGGGAGGCGTGCATTCCCCAAACCCTGCCAGACAGCTGTATAAATGACTGTTCCCGTCGTCATAGGAGTTCCTAGTAGTGAGAACAGCGTCACCAAAACACTGGCTTTAATAGCCACAGGATCACTGGTGTAGAGGTGACTTAGGGGCGTTCCGAGAGCATAGATAGCAAGTGTTAGAGGCAACATGAGAAAGAGCGATAGCCAAAAAGTTTGCTTACTGAGCTTGTCCACCCTTGCCCAATCATCTTCTCCAACTGCTCGAGCCACCTGCATGACTGTTGCTGTCGCAACACCAAAGGCTGGCATATAATTAAACTGAGTCAAGACTTCACCGATTGCATTCCCTGCGACGGCCTCAGTCCCAAAGGAAACAACCAAAGCAATAATAACCACATCTCCAGCTCGCATCATGAGACGCTCTCCCGCTGCAGGTAAAGCCAAGGTCAGTAAGTCTTTGTCCAGTCCAAAGCTTGGTCTCGTATATGGAAGTTTTAATTGTGACCACAAAATCACAACCCCGATTAAACGAGATAGGATGGTCCCCCAAGCAACACCAGCTATGCCCATATCAAGGATGAAAATAGCGATACTTGAAAAGACAATATTTAAAGCATTGGATAAAAAACTGACATAAAGGGGAAGGCGCGGATTATGAGTGGCGCGAATCAAGGCTCCTAGACTAGTCATCAAGCCCAAGAGGACGATTGTCCCACCAACCAAAGCTAGATATAGTCCACCACTCTCAGCCACAGACGCTTCTGTCCCCAAAAGACCAATCATCTCTTGGCCGGCAAAGATGGACAAGCCCCCTAAAACTAAACTCAGTAGTAGAGTAATCTTGAGCGCTTCTGTCACATGATAGGCTAGTTTAGATTGATCTTTCTGTCCCAAACTT
This sequence comes from Streptococcus sp. SO2, assembly GCF_030440025.1. The sequence goes on along the minus strand of NZ_JAQFJH010000004.1, from coordinate 105,065 downwards.
TTGGAAATGACGCTGGAAATAGCCGCTCCCAAAGCAATAAAAATAGCCTGATAAATGGTGATAATATTACCCGCTACAGACACACCCGAAATGGCGATTAAACCCAGATGTGCCACCAGATAGCTATCTACCATCCCCATGAACATCTGTAAAAAATTTTCACCCATGGCTGGCAGAGCTATGTTGAGAATGTCTTTATATTTCTTAAACAATCCTTCCTCCTGATGAAAAGAAACTCAGTTAGTTTCCCAACCGAGTTTACTTCCTCTGTTTTAAAGTCCTAGATAAGATTCTACTGCAGTCTGCATCTCTGCTGCTGCAACAGTTGTCTTGTGACGAACTGGAGCTGTTTCGAGACCATCAACTGCTGGTGGCACTGCTACTCCTGAAATTTCGTGTAATTGAGCCAAGGCTTCAAAATCGCTCAAACCTGATTGCCCAGTTACAGCTTCTACTGCAACCACTGGGAATTTGTAAGGACTAGCTGTTGATGCAATCACAGTCTTAGTCACATCGCCTGTAGCCGCTTGGTATTTTTTATAAACAGCTGAAGCAACTGCTGTATGAGGATCCTCGATATAAGAATCTGACTCGTAGACACGCTTAATTTCTGCAGCTGTTTCTGCTTCTGTCGCATATTCTGCTGCAAAGAGATTCAAAATCTCTGCATCAAAATCTGTCAATTCATACTGACCTTGAGTGTTCAAGGCGTTCATGAGTTCAGCTGTCTTAACCGCATCATTACCCAAAAGGTGGAAAATCAAACGCTCCAAGTTTGAAGAGACCAAGATATCCATAGATGGGCTAGTGGTTACCTTAAACTCACGCTTCTTGTCATAGACACGAGTTTTAAAGAAGTCTGTCAAGACATTGTTGTCATTTGAAGCACAGATTAGCTTGCCGACTGGTAGGCCGATTTGTTTGGCGTAAAAGGCAGCCAAGATATTTCCAAAGTTTCCTGTCGGTACGGTGAAGTTAACCTTGTCACCAGCCTTAATTTCACCAGTTTTAACAAGCTGAGCGTAGGCATACACATAATAGACAATCTGTGGTACCAAACGGCCGATATTCATAGAGTTGGCTGATGAGAACTGGAGCTTATTAGCTGCTAATTTTTCACGTAGCTCAACATCATTGAACATATGCTTCACGTTGGTTTGAGCATCATCAAAGTTTCCATCGATGGCGATAACATGAGTGTTGTCCCCAGTTTGAGTGGTCATTTGCAATTCTTGCACCTTGCTGACACCGTCTTTTGGATAAAAGACGATAATTTCAGTTCCTGGTACATCCGCAAATCCAGCCATGGCAGCTTTCCCAGTGTCTCCAGACGTCGCTGTCAAGATAACAATCTTGTTTTCCAAGCCATGTTTCTTGGCAGCTGTTGTCATAAAGTATGGCAAGATAGACAAGGCCATATCCTTAAAGGCAATGGTTGAACCGTGGAAAAGTTCCAAGTTGTATTGGCCATCTAGTTTCACAAGAGGAGCAATGGCTGGCGTATCAAACTTGCTGTCATAGGCGTTGGTGATACAGTAGTCCAACTCTTCTGCTGTAAAGTCATCCAAGAAAGCTGACAAGACAAGCTTAGCTACTTCTTGGTAAGAAGCGTCCTTTAATGTTTCAAAATCCAAGTCCACCTTTGGATAACTAACTGGAGTGAACAAGCCTCCATCTGTTGCCAAACCTTGCAAAATCGCTTGGCTTGCTGTTACGGTATTTTTCGCATCACGCGTTGATTGATAAACTAATGTCATAAATCTCTATCCTTTATCTATAGTCTCATCCATTATAACATGATTTTTCAGAAAATTCTTCCTTTATAAGAAAATTATAGAGTCAATTTTTCTTTCAAAGGCTCTAAATAGCTCATTTCACTCTGCCCTCTCATCTCAAGACCTTGCTCTGCTATATCTATCAAGTCTTTGGAGAATTGAACAATTCCAGCTGTCTCCTCATCTGAAAGCTGTTTCTGAGAAAACTGGCGTCTCAAAGATTTGTAGTCACGACCAAATCTCTCAAAGAAAGGTGCTGTTTCTAGGTATGTTTTAAGCTTGTCTAGATTCACCAACAAACCTAGATGAAAGGCTGCTGAAGAAAAAGTTCGGTCTAACGGCTGTGTACAAACACTACGGAATTCAACCGTCCCTCTAGTCGTCAAGTCTTGATATTGGTAACTACGGTGCGTTTGAAAATCCTTCTCTTGAGGAACAAGCAGAGTTTCTTTTCCATTTAGAGTATAGGCCAAAACTTCCTCAGTAGCTAGGTAATCTCTAGCCCGAATCGGAGAAAAATAGTAAGTTTCCCCATCTCGTTCTGCTGTAAAAATCGCAGAGTGGTCTAGATAATCAAAGAAATCATCCTCATCTTTGAAGAGTCTGGCATTGACACCAACATTCTCTGGATAAATCCCATGCATGGAAGCTTCCCAAAAAATATCCCGTGAAATCTTAGTATCCCATTCTGCTCCCGAAAACTCAGAATTGGCAAATAAGTAAGCTTTTGCTGCTTCAATCTGAGTAAAAGCATTGATAACTCGTAGGTAGTTAGCAGTCGATACATCCAACTGAACTTGACTCCCACAGATAAAAGCACCGTATTGTGGAAAGTCATGCAAATCAGCTCTATCTTGGCGACTTCCCATATGCAAGTAATCCATCAGCATCTGGTAGCGTGGATAAGCCACCGGTCGATTGTCATTCTGATCCCAGTTTGGATGAATCCCCCAGCCCTGGATAGCATGATCCTTCTCGCCTAGTTTTTCCTGAATGACCTTCATATAAGCCTCGAAGCGTCCTTGGACCTCTTGGATTTTCTGGGCTCTGCCAAAGGCAAACTCCAAGGTCGTGTAGGAAACCTCAAACAGAATCCGATCCTGACTTTTTGGTTCTACAAGTTGAATCGGATTTCCGTCCTGGTCCTCTTTTTCAACTTCCAGGCTAAGAGCATCCACCAAAAAGCGCATCAAATCCTTGCTGACTTCAATATCTGTCGCTTGCCCATTTACATGAACGATAGGAAATTCCAACTCAATACCGATGTAGAGGTCAGGATTTTCTTTGATATTTTTTAAATAACGGTTTTTCAATAACTGAACAGAAGGGGACATAGATACCTCTCACTCTAAATTCTCTTACTAGAAAGATCAATTGCTTTCTATATTATACCAAAATCCCATCGAGAAGAAACTCAGAAAATTTGCTGAAAACCTTAAAGAGGCGATCTAAAGTCAACTTTTCTAGCATTTATAGGTATTTACTTGCCAATGCATCAATCTTACTTGTTCAATTTTCACAGTCTCATCAACCAGTTAAGCGATTACATGATTTTTTACCTCAAAACCATTGTACTATAGTAAATATAGTGATATACTTCACATATAAGTAAATAAGAGGGCAGTTCAAATTCGACTTCACTTGAAAACCTCTCAAGCCAAGCCCCTTTTCCACTGCACCTCAACGAATCATCAAGGAGGATAGCTATGAAAGCTGTTGTTGTAAATCCAGAAGGCACTGGTGTTGCTATTGAAGAAAAAGTTCTCCGTCCACTCGAAACTGGGGAAGCTCTTGTAGAAGTTGAGTACTGTGGTGTCTGCCACACTGACCTCCACGTTGCCCATGGTGACTTTGGTAAAGTTCCAGGACGTGTTCTCGGTCACGAAGGGATTGGTATCGTCAAAGAAGTCGCTCCTGATGTTAAAAGCCTCAAAGTTGGCGACCGTGTCAGCGTAGCTTGGTTCTTTGAAGGTTGTGGTATGTGTGAATACTGTACAACCGGACGCGAAACTCTTTGCCGTTCCGTAAAAAATGCAGGCTACTCAGTTGACGGCGGTATGGCTGAACAATGTATCGTAACTGCAGATTATGCTGTTAAGGTACCAGAAGGGCTCGATCCAGCCCAAGCTTCTTCTATCACTTGTGCCGGTGTTACCACATACAAGGCTATCAAAGAAGCAAAAGTTGAACCAGGCCAATGGGTTGTCCTCTATGGTGCCGGAGGTCTTGGTAACTTGGCTGTCCAATACGCTAAAAGAGTATTCAACGCTCACGTTATCGCAGTTGATATTAACAATGATAAACTTGTCCTAGCTAAAGAAGTTGGTGCTGATATCGTGATTAATGGTCTTGAAGTCGAAGATGTTCCAGGTCTTATCAAAGAAAAAACAAACGGTGGTGCTCACTCAGCTGTCGTAACAGCTGTATCAAAAGTTGCCTTTAACCAAGCAGTTGATTCTGTTCGTGCAGGCGGTCGTGTAGTAGCTGTTGGTCTCCCATCTGAAATGATGGACCTAAGCATCGTCAAAACAGTTCTTGACGGTATCCAAGTCATCGGTTCCCTTGTTGGAACACGTAAAGATTTGGAAGAAGCCTTCCAATTTGGTGCAGAAGGTCTCGTTGTTCCAGTTGTTCAAAAACGCCCTGTCGAAGATGCCATTGCTGTCTTTGATGAAATGGCTGCTGGAACCATCCAAGGTCGTATGGTTCTAGACTTTACTCATTAAGATAAATAATAAATGCCAAAACGAGGTAGGGACAGAAAATCCCACCTCGTTTTTTTGTAATAAAATTTTGACACGACAACTAATTGGACTTGGGGCATTTTTTAGACGCCCAAGAGCACTACTGACGTAAACTTCCTAGTCCCTCTGCTTTTTTATATTAAATTTTTTTACCATTTTATAGACGATTTTATAAAAAGTTGATATATCAATATTTGCAAATATGAAACTTTGAGATTTTTTTCACTCTTTATTATAATTAGTTGCTTTTTTTCTGAAAACGATTTATACTTAAGGAGTCTTAAAGTTTTCTTAAACTACAAGTCAAACATTTTATAAGGAGGAATGACAATAATGAGTATCGGAATCATTATTGCGAGCCACGGTGAATTTGCTGCGGGTATTCATCAGTCAGGATCTATGATCTTTGGTGAACAAGAAAAGGTTCAAGTTGTAACCTTTATGCCAAACGAAGGTCCAGATGATTTATACGCCAAGTTCAACAATGCTGTGGCTGCATTTGACGCAGAAGATGAGGTTCTAGTCTTGGCTGACCTTTGGAGTGGTTCTCCATTTAACCAAGCTAGCCGCGTAATGGGAGAAAACCCTGAGCGTAAATTTGCCATCATCACAGGACTTAATTTACCGATGTTGATCCAAGCTTACACAGAGCGCCTTATGGACGCTGCTGCTGGAGTGGATAAAGTCGCTGCAAACATCATTAAAGAGGCCAAAGATGGCATCAAGGCTCTTCCAGAGGAGCTAAACCCAGCTGAGGAAGTTGCAACTGCTGCAGCTGCTCCAGTTGCCCAAGCTGCTATTCCAGAAGGAACTGTTATCGGAGACGGTAAATTGAAAATCAACCTTGCTCGTCTTGACACACGTCTTCTTCACGGGCAAGTCGCAACTGCTTGGACTCCAGATTCTAAAGCAGACCGTATCATTGTTGCTTCAGATAACGTTGCAAACGACGAACTACGTAAAGAGTTGATCAAACAAGCTGCTCCTAACGGAGTGAAAGCTAACGTTGTTCCAATCAAAAAATTGATTGAGGTTGCAAAAGATCCTCGTTTTGGTAACACACACGCCCTTATCTTATTTGAAACACCTCAAGATGCCCTTCGTGCTATCGAAGGCGGTGTGCCAATCAAGACTCTTAACGTTGGATCAATGGCTCACTCAACTGGTAAAACAATGATCAACAACGTATTGTCAATGGACAAAGATGACGTTGCTACATTTGAAAAAATGCGTGATCTTGGTGTTGAATTTGACGTACGTAAAGTGCCAAACGACACTAAAAAAGATTTGTTTGACTTGATTAGCAAAGCTAACGTTCAATAATCTACAACTTGTTCGATGCTTGTCAAAATAAGTTGTAACACTTTATGAAAATTAAATAGAAAAGGAATAAAACCATGTCAGATATTTCATTCATTTCTGCTATCTTGGTTGTAGTTGTTGCCTTCTTCGCAGGTCTTGAAGGTATCCTCGACCAATTCCAATTCCATCAACCAATCGTAGCATGTACCCTTATCGGTCTTGTAACTGGTAACCTCGAAGCAGGGGTTATGCTTGGTGGATCACTTCAAATGATCGCCCTTGGTTGGGCTAACATCGGAGCTGCCGTAGCTCCTGACGCGGCTCTTGCTTCTGTTGCAGCTGCAATCATCATGATTAAGGGTGGTAACTTTACTACTGAAGGTATCGCAGTCGCAACTGCAACTGCAATCCCTCTTGCCGTAGCTGGACTTTTCTTGACTATGATCGTTCGTACAATCTCAGTTGGTTTGGTTCACTCTGCTGACGCTGCTGCTAAAGAAGGAAACATTACAGCTGTTGAACGCGCTCACTACTTTGCCCTCGCTCTTCAAGGTCTACGTATTGCTATCCCAGCTGCACTCTTGCTTGCAATGCCAACTGAAGCCGTTCAAGGCGTATTGGAACTTATGCCAGAATGGCTTAAAGGTGGTATGGCTGTCGGTGGTGCCATGGTCGTTGCCGTTGGTTACGCTTTGGTTATCAACATGATGGCTACTCGTGAAGTATGGCCATTCTTCGCTATCGGTTTTGCTCTTGCAGCAATCTCTCAATTGACCTTGATTGCCCTTGGTGTCATCGGTGTTGCCCTTGCCTTCATCTACCTCAACCTTTCTAAACAAGGTGGAAACGGTGGCGGAGGAGCTGCAACTTCTAACGATCCAATCGGTGATATCCTAGAAGACTACTAGAAAGGGGAACAATCATGGCTGAAAAAATTCAATTATCAAAATCAGATCGCCAAAAGGTTTGGTGGCGTTCACAATTCCTTCAAGGTTCTTGGAACTACGAACGTATGCAAAACTTGGGTTGGGCTTACTCTTTGATCCCAGCTATCAAGAAACTTTACACTAAAAAAGAAGACCAAGCTGCTGCTCTTGAGCGTCACCTTGAGTTCTTCAACACTCACCCATACGTAGCTGCTCCAATCATGGGGGTTACTCTTGCACTTGAAGAAGAACGCGCAAACGGTACTGACATCGATGACGCTGCTATCCAAGGTGTTAAGATTGGTATGATGGGACCTCTTGCTGGTATCGGTGACCCAGTCTTCTGGTTTACAGTACGTCCTATCCTCGGTGCCCTTGGTGCATCACTTGCTGCGACTGGTAATATCGTCGGACCACTTCTCTTTTTCTTTGGATGGAATGCTATCCGTATGTCTTTCCTTTGGTATACACAAGAGTTTGGTTACAAGGCTGGATCTGAAATCACTAAAGACATGTCAGGTGGTATCTTGAAAGACATCACTAAAGGAGCTTCAATCCTTGGTATGTTCATCCTTGCCGTTCTTGTACAACGTTGGGTATCTATCAACTTCACTATCAACCTTCCAGGTAAACAATTATCAGAAGGTGCCTACATCGTCTTCCCAGAAGGTCCTGTTACAGGTGGAGAATTGAAGGGTATTCTTGGTCAAGCACTCAGCGGATTGAGCTTGGATAGCGTTCAACCACAAACCCTTCAAGGACAGTTGAACTCATTGATTCCAGGATTGATGGGACTTCTCCTTACTTTCCTATGCATGTGGTTGCTTAAGAAAAAAGTATCTCCAATCACAATCATCCTTGCCCTCTTTGTAGTTGGTATCGCAGCTCGTTTCTTCGGTATCATGTAATCTCGACGAGAATGTATAAACAAAAAAAGAATCAGGTTTATCACCTGATTCTTTTGGCTCTTTGTCAAATAGTGTTGATGAAGAACCTAATGAAAAAAGAATCCAACAAAAATTGGACTACCTGTCTCCGGTTGAATACCGAAGACGGTAGCCCTAGGGTGTTTTTATTAAATTCTCACTTTTTGGGGTCAGTCCCTAAGCCTGATAGTAATTTTTTGTTCATACTATTCCCCTTTAGTCATTTACTACTTTAAGTTGCATTGCTTTAGCTACTTCTTCTGCCTTTGATCCCTTAGGTGTATGGATTTCTACATCTGGGTTACAGTTATCCACAAAATAGAAGTATTCTGTAATTTCTGTTACACTTGCTGGAATTGTAATAGATTTAATTGATGATGTCCCCCAGAATACTAATGTTCCAATACTCTTTGTTCCTTCTGGGAATACAACTGATTCTAATGAACTGTCAGAGTTGAAAACATCATCTTCTACTGTTTCTATTGACTTACCAAAGTGGACATACTTTAACTTATTGTCAATCGTAAACGCACCTTTTCCAATATATCGTACTGTATCTGGTAAAACGATTGCCTCACAATGTTTCAAGTTCGCAAGACCACGTTCTCCAATTGCGATAACAGGTTTACCTTTAATTTCCTTTGGTACACGAACAACCTTATCGTCAGAAGTACAACTATAGATGACATAACCTTCTTCCCACAAATATACGCATGTTAATATATTAATATCTTTAAGGATTTATAACTATAGTTCCTTAATTTTCCCAGTAAAAAAACGAAAGGCACCACAAGTTATTTATGTGTTTTCTTTAAACGATTCATGTACTTCTGTCGCAACTTCTCACCCGCCTTTAATTGCGGTTGCGATAGATTGAGGACCTAAATATGCATCCCCTGTTATTAGTTCATTTCTATTGTATTCTGATGTTGACCGAAAGTCAAATTTTTACCTTTCATCTAGAACACTAAAGTCTACTTTTGTTCAATTGCTGCAACGACAAGGTCACATGGAATAATATGTTCACTACCTGCCACTTCATGCGTTGATCTTCTTCCACTTTCATCTGATTCACCAAGTTCCATTGTAATAACCTTTACACCAGTTACTTTCCCACTCTCATCACGCAATACTTCTTTAATATTCTCTAAGAAATGGAATGTAACACCTTCATTGTGTGCATCTTTGATTTGTAGTGTAGCTTCTAGTATATTGTTCATATGGTCATCATTCTTTTGTTTTAGGTTTCAGCGCTTTTAATATAATGGATGTTGGCCTTTTTGTATACACTAAAATAGGGTTGGTGGAAAATTTCCATCAACCCTAAAAATTATAGAACCACACAAAACCCTGACCAGAGATGGCCAGGGTTTTGTATTTCAAAAATTATTCTGTAAATTCTATAGTTACTTTTACTTCAGAATCCATTGAAGAAAATATTGTTTTATAATAATTGATTGCAGATTCTTTAATTTCACTCTTAAATTTATCTAAATACTCTGCTTGTTTATCACTAGAAAGTTGGTTAGCGACCAATTTCCCAGTATCAATATCTTCTGTAGTTCCACTTAATAACTCTCCATGACTATCATATAAATCATAAGGATTATCTTTTGAAAGTTCAACACCAATTACTTCCAATTTTGGAACAATAACCTTATATTCTTTTTCGCTTATTTGTTCAACCTTTACACTACTTTTAATTCCAAATTTAGCTTTATAATTTAAAATTACTAATGCTGCTTTTTTAGAGAACGGCACATCTAACCCAAAAACTTGAGTTGTTTTTGTTTCAGAAATAATTTCATTAATTCCCGCATTCAAAAATACAACTTCATTCACTTTTTCAATACTTTCGATATTAATTGACGATTTGACTTCTGATTTATGTTCCTTAGGTAAGAAAAATAGCACTCCAATAGCTATAATAGCTATTAATACCACATTCAATAGTACACTAAACATATTAACTTTCTTCTTTAATATAGACAAGATAAAAAAACCTCACTTTAAATAATCTATCTAAATTTTACACATTCTAAAGAAAATAGTCAATATTTTTTCGTACTATCTTCTAAAATTAATTGTGCCTATTAAAAATGAAATTAGTTTGTTGCATTTGATTATATTTTTTGAACACCAAATCCATTTAAAATTGAGTGCTATTTTGAGCACTAAAAAAGGGCTCTTTGTCAAATAGTGTTGATGAAGAAATTTAGGAAGGGATTAAGCAACTAATTGTTGCTTAATTCCTTTTTGTTTTGGGCCAAACATTTTTGTTATTAAAATAATCCTATTTCTAAAATGGTAATAGTTTCTAAAGCCGTAGGCATTTCTTTTAAGCACTTTTATTTTATTGTTTATTCCTTCAATAGGGCCATTTGTTCTAGTTGGATACTCACAAGTATTTTGAATATATGGCAAGTAAGTAATTAGAGTCTTTAATACCCTTTTTAAACCAGGAGATAGGTTTAATTGTGTAGCTGCTTCAATCGTTTTCTTGAATTCTATATAATCTCTGTCCTGAATACATTCACGAAGTGAATGTACAACCTCATAATCATTTTTAAGAGATGGATTTTTTTCTAAGATATAATCTACGATTCCACTTGTTATGAAGCTTTCAAAAAGCTTATAACGATTATATTTATAGTTCTGAAATTCATTAGGGTTCTTTAAAATTAACTTCCAATAATGTTTTAACTTTCGATATAATTTAGGATTTTTATAACGATGCTGATTCATGATACGTACCCGAGTTCAATTTAATTCTCTATTCAAGGATTGTACAATGTGAAAAGGATCAATGATAATTTTTGCGTTAGGAAACATTTCTTTTATTAATTGAATGTATGGCAACTACATATCGATGGAGATAGTTTTCACCTTTAATCTAGTCTTAGGCTCAAAACGATAAAAATATTGTTTCAAACTGTAAGATTTTCTATCTCGTACAACATCGACCAACTTGTGTGTAGTGCTATCACAAATAATGAAGCTCATATTGCTATCGGAAGATTTAACAGATTTAAATTCATCAAAACACAAATGCTCAGGTAAATCATGTAATGGTTTAATCGTTAATAATCGTGCTGTATCATCTATGATACGTCTAACGGTATGAATTGAAACATTTGTTTCTTTGGCAATATATGTTTCAGATACTGTTTCACTTATTTTGCCTTAATTTCATTTTTTAATCGTTTCGAGATATGACAGTATTTTTCTACAATTCGACTAGTATCTGCAGTAAATGAAGAACCACATTCTCTACAGAGAAACCTCTGCTTTCGTAGCTTTAAGTAGGCCGGAAGGCCTGAAACAGAACAGAGAGTGATACGAGAAGTTTTCGTCCCGTTTTTAACAATATTGTTATTTTGGCTAACGCACCCACAAACGGCACATAATTATGGTTTATGCGTATATGTAGCTGAATAAAATAAAGATTTTCTATTTTTAAATATATTCTCTTGAACTTTATCATCCCAAATAATGTTTTTATCTTTGATTTGTAGCGTAGCTTCTAGTATATTGTTCATATGGTCATCACCCTTTTGTTTTAGGTTTAAGCGCTTTTAATATAATGGATGTTGGCCTTTTTGTATACACTAAAATAGGGTTGGTGGAAAATTTCCACCAACCCTAAAAATTATAGAAACATTCTTTTTATATCTCATTTATTCTGCCAAGGCACCCATTGGATCCCATGGTGCAAGGACGATTGGTTCTGCTTCGTAAGCAGCTCGTTCTTCTTCTGTTAGTAATTCCTTACGAACAACGATTTGGTAAGTGTATTCGTCCATCCAAGCATCTGAGGCAACAAAGTAACCATCTGTTCCAACCTTGTCTCCCCAAGAGTTTTCAACTTTCCACTTGATTGATTTACCATTTTCATCCAAATCAACACCTGTCAAGACCATCGCATGGGTCATCAAGCTTTCACTGTAGTCCAAACGTCCTGCCTTGTCTTGAGTGAGTTGAATGTCCATGCTTGATTCAAAGTCATAGACATCTGTCGCAAGGATTCCGGCTTTACGGTTGCTGAGCTGGCCAACATCTGAACCAAACCAAACAGTTTCTCCTGTCTGCATTTGGGCAATCGCCAATTCTTTCAAACGTTCCATCGGTACGTTGATGTAGCGAACTGCACGGCTTCCAACGACATTTCCCAACATCTCAACTGTGTAAGATTTACCGTAAGGTTTGTCAGCAGTTGGAGCATTGATCACAGAAACGTAGTCTTCTAGTGGAAGGTCAACGTATTTCTTGTAAAACTCTTGTGGTGTGATGCCTTTTTCGCTTTGGTAGTTGTTGTCCTTATCACGATAAGCAAAGTCAAATTTACGTGGTGGAAGTCCTAGTGACATGGCAAGGAAGTTAAAGATCTCTTGCAAGAGGTCTTCTTTCTTAGCTTGAACAGTCGCTTGGTCTGCGCCAGAAGCCAAGAGGTCACGCAAGATTTGAGCATCTTGACGAAGCAATTTGTTAAGGATGGCATTAAGCTCACGACTGCTACTAGATGAAACAGACTCTGGATAAACAGACTTAGGAACGACACCGTATTTTTCAAAGAGAGCTACAACCATATCCCATTGTCCACCATCTTGTTGTGGAGTTTGGAGTAGGAAGCTAACCTTGCGGCTTGTCAATTCTTGGTCTGCAGTCGCAATGACTTGCTCCAAGAACCAGTTAGATTTTTCATACTTGTCCCAGAAGAAGGTGTGGGCTTGTGACAATTCAAAGTTTTCAAGTTTGTATTGAGAGATGAGTTTGTGGCGGAAAGTATTAAGGGCTGCAAACATCCAGCAACGACCAGATGCTTTCTGGTTAGTGACCTTGTCCTTAGTCAAGTCAAGTGAGAAAACAGGTGTGTTGTCTACATGGCTTTGACGACGCTCAAGGGCTGCAAAAATTCCATTGTGGCTAGCTGCATTTTCAATAGCTTGGTATTTGACATTTGCTTCATAATTAGCAAATAATTTATCTGTAAATGATTCTTGAATCGCGTTCATAAAATCCTCCTTTTATTCTACAGTCTATTATAACTCTTTTCACAAAGGAAGCAACCAAAAACTGAAAAAGGTAAGGATATTTTCCTCACCTTTTTCAAAGATTACACAGTTTACCCAACACTTTCGAGCAAGCTTTCTAATTCCTCTGTGGTCAAGCGACGCCATTCCCCACGCTTCAGATTTTCATCCAAGGTTAAAGTTCCCATGGTCAGACGTTGCAAGTCCACCACTTCCTTACCACAGTAGGCAACCATGCGTTTAACCTGATGGAATTTCCCTTCTGCAATGGTCACACGAACCAGACTTTGGTTTTTTTCTCTATCAAGAGATACAAGCTCCAGCTTGGCAGGCTGACAGGTAAAGTCTTTTAGCGGAATCCCTTGTGCAAATGTCTCAACATCCTCTTGGGTCATGATTCCATCGACCCGCGCCAGATAGGTCTTATCCACATGGCGTTTTGGTGAAAGAAGAGCATGAGCCAACTGGCCATCATTGGTCAAGAGCAAGAGTCCATGCGTATCGATATCCAAACGCCCTACTGGGAAAACTTCCTTTGAACGAGCTAAATCATCTAACAAATCCAACACAGTCTTATGTTTAGGATCTTCAGTTGCTGAAATAACACCCTGGGGCTTGTTCATCATATAGTAAACAAACTCCTCGTAGTCTAGCTTTTGCCCGTCAAAACAAATCTCGTCTGTCTCTTCATTGATTTGTAGCTTGGCAGATTTTTCCTTTTTACCATTGACCATCACACGCCCAGCCTTTAGAAAGTTTTTTACTTCTGTCCGACTTCCTACAGCGCAGGCAACTAAAAATTTATCTAATCTCATAGCACTATTATACCATGAACAAGCTTAATCTTAGTACAAAAATAAGCCGCCTGATTGGGCGACTTTATTTTATAGGGAGATTATTATGAAAAATTTTTAGGAGTTAAAGTTAAGTTCTTCTTAACTTTTGAGATAAGTATACAACTCCTAACTTAAAGTTTCCTTAAGTATTTTTAACTGTGAGATTTTTCCATTTTTCTTGCCAGTTTTTCTTGGATAAACGCTTTTGATAAAGCTTCATTCGGTCTTGACTTTCTAAGAAATGAGGAGTTGGACGAACTTGAAAATTCAAAATATTCTCCAAACCATAAGGGGCAAAGAGCTCTAAAGTTGCGTCAGCTTGCAAGCGAAGTCCTACTGCCGTACAACATTCAGGATACTTACTCATGGCATCGCAGGAATTTCTATACGGAGGTGTATGGGGACTATGCTGATGCATATAGACTTGATTTTTCAGCTCCCACTGATACTGGGGAAAGTCCTCTCTCAACTTGCTTTCTATAGCCAGCGTATCTTCATAACTCACATCTGGGTCAAAGAAAATCACATCCACATCTGTTTCACGGTCAAAGGCTGGCTTATCTGACAAGAGATTCCAGATAAAATTTCGGACCGAACCTGCTGCCAACCAGGAATCTTTCAACTCCAAATCACAGATGATAGTTAGAATAGCCATCATGTCAGGACTTTCTCTGAGAGCGTCTAAGAGTTCCGCCTCATTTTACAAAAAAAAGCCGCCTGATTGGGCGACTTAATTTTTTATAGGGAGATTATTATGAAAAAGTTTTAGGAGTTAAAGTTAAGTTCTTCTTAACTTATGAAATAAGTATACAGCTCCTATCTTAAAGTTTCCTTAAGTATTTTTAACTGTAAGATTTTTCCATTTTTCTCGCCAGTTTTTCTTAGATAAACGCTTTTGATAGAGCTTCATTCGGTCTTGATTCTCTAAAAAATGAGGAGTCGGACGAACTTGAAAGTTCAAAATATCCTCCAAACCATAAGGCGCAAAGAGTTCTAAAGTTGCGTCAGCTTGCAAGCGAAGTCCTACTGCCGTACAACGTTCAGGATACTTACTCATGGCATCGCAGGAATTTCTATACGGCGGTGTATGGGGACTGTGTTGGTGCATATAGACCTGATTTTTCAGCTCCCATTGATACTGGGGGAAGGCCTCCCTCAACTTGTTCTCTATAGCCAACGTTTCTTCGTAACTCACATCTGGATCAAAGAAAATCACATCCACATCCGTTTCACGGTCAAAGGCTGGCTTATCTGACAAGAGATTCCAGATAAAATTTCGGACCGAACCAGCCGCCAACCAGGAATCTTTCAACTCCAAGTCACGGATGATGGTCAGAATAGCCATCATGTCAGAATTATCTCTGAAAGAGTCTAAGATTTCAGTCTTATTTTTCACTGTATTCATACCCCAAATGTTCATATGCCTTAGCTGTCGCGACCCGACCTGAGCGAGTTCGCATGATAAAGCCTTTCTGGATTAGGTAAGGTTCGTACATATCCTCAACCGTCTCACGTTCTTCAGCGATATTAACCGAAAGAGTTCCTAGACCGACAGGACCGCCACCGTACATTTCAATCATGGTACGGAGAATTTTCTGGTCTACATAATCCAAACCTTCATGGTCTACATCCAGCATAGTCAAAGCCTTATCCGTAATCACATCATCAATCAAGCCATCGCCCATAATCTGCGCAAAGTCGCGAACGCGCTTGAGGAGACGATTGGCGATACGAGGAGTTCCACGACTGCGTAAAGCTAACTCCGAAGCAGCTTCATGGGTAATTTCCATCTCAAAGATATCTGCCGTCCGCTCGACAATCTCTGTCAAGTCAGCATGAGTATAGTATTCCATGTGACCAGTAATCCCAAAACGTGCACGAAGAGGATTTGAAAGCATGCCAGCACGAGTGGTCGCACCAATCAAGGTAAAAGGTGGCAATTCCAGATGAACGCTGCGACTGGTTTCACCAGCACCGATCATAATGTCGATGTAAAAATCTTCCATGGCACTATATAAAACTTCCTCAACAGCCATGGGCAAGCGATGAATCTCGTCAATAAAAAGAACATCTCCTGGCTCCAAGTCATTCAAAATTGCTACCAAATCACCTGCTTTTTCAATGACAGGACCTGACGTCTGCTTGAGATTAACTCCCAATTCATTGGCAATGACAAAGGCCATGGTCGTTTTCCCGAGACCTGGAGGGCCAAACAAAAGAACATGGTCCAGCGCCTCATCACGCATTTTAGCCGCCTCGATAAAGATTTGAAGCTGATTCTTGACCTTGTCCTGACCGATATATTCACGTAAATATTGGGGACGGAGGGTACGCTCTACCAACTCCTCATCACCCATGATTTCATTATCTAAAATTCTACTCATGTTTCTATTATAGCAAAAATCCCGCCTACAAACAAAAAAGCCACCTGATTTGGTGGCTTCTTTAGGGAGATTATTATGAAAAAGAAAAGTTTAGGATTTTTTATTAAATAAAGTTAGGAGGTCTTTACTTAATAACTATATGATACAAGAGAAGGCTTAAAGTTAGCTTAAGAATTTAAATCCATTATTAACAATTTTCTTGAACAGCTGTTTGACCTGCAATACGTCCAAACGTAAAGATATCCGTAAGTGAATTTCCTCCTAGACGGTTACCTGCATGAAGTCCTCCTGCGACTTCTCCGGCAGCATACAAACCAGGGATAATCTGACCTTTTTCATTTAAAACATGTGTTGAAGTATCAATCTTGAGTCCACCCATTGTATGGTGAACAGCAGGTTTTCTTGGTGTTGCGTAGAACGGTGCAACCTCACACTTGAGATCAAAACTACCTTTATTAAATTCAGGGTCAAATCCTGCATCAACATAAGAGTTGTACTTCTTGATTGTATCTGCTAACACCTGTGGATCCATACCAATTTGAACAGCCAACTCTTCTATCGTATCTGCACGGTAGAGAGTTCCTGCTTTGACTTGAGCATCGATTTTTTCTTGGCTAGTATTGTAGGCTGTTGCCTTGATGCGGTCATCTGCAATCAAGTAGAACAAGCCACCATTATCAATCGCTGCTTGAGATAGCTTGTCTCTGCTACCGTACTCATCTACAAACCGCTTACCTTCAGTATTTACCATGATGAAGTTAGCTGGAGGAACTTGAAGTCCTGAGAAGAGGGCTCCTGTCACTGGATCGGATACTGGCATCATTTGACTAAAGCCCATACCCACTAGATCTGCACCTACACTTTGACCTAAGATGATTCCATCTCCAGTTACAGCTGGTGTATTAGAGGTGGCAATATCATCCGCGATTTCGGTCCAGTAAGTATTGTATTTTTGTAGCATCTTGGTATTGGCACCAAATCCTCCAGAAGCTAGAACAACAGCATCTGCATTGACAATAATGGTTTGACCGTTACGGCCTTCTGCTCTGACACCTTTGACAACCCCTTCTTCTACAAGCAATTCTTTGACTGGAGAGTCCGTCAAGATCTTGCCTCCATTTTCTAGAACATATTTTTGTAGAACCGAGATAAAGGCATAACCCATTGGTTGAACCGGCTTATGGCCACGGCGCCAAAGGGCTCCAACTGGCATTGTTACTTCACTACGAACAAATTCAACACCGATGTCTTCCAACCAGCGAACAGACTCTAGGGCACGTTCAGTCAATACAGAAACCAAATCATATTGGCCATGAATTTCATGTCCTTGTAAATCTTTTCGTTTTCCACCGATATAAGTTTGGATACGGTAAAGTAAGGTAGAATCAAACAAATAGCTTGGATCTTGCAAATACTTCTCAACCTCAACCTTCAAGGCTCTAAAGTCCTCTAAATATTCTGGGTCAATCGTTGATTCATCTGTCGCAATCAATTCTTGAAGCGTATGTGCCTCACCTGGATGAGCTGCGAAGGTTCCTTGCCATGCTGGATCTGGCGCATTCATTGGGCCACCCGCACGAACAGTATTTCCTCCAATTGCTGGGAACTTCTCAACAACAATCGGCTTCTTACCAGCTTGCAAGACTGCAGCTGCCGCAGCTAAACCAGCACCTCCACCTCCGACGATGACAACGTCTGCCTGATAGGTTTTATCTTCTTTATCTAGGGCAGATGGTGCTTTTGAACGTTTGCGTAAAACATCCGGATTTGCACCAGCTTGTTTAACCGCACGCGCAACTCCGTCCAAGACACCATTTGAAGTCACAGAAGCTCCTGATACCGCATCAACATTTAAGGTTTGCCCCTCAATGATTTCTGCTGGAATACGGGTGAAGACGACATCTGCAATCCCTGAAGATTCTCCAGAAGAATCGATTTCAATTTTTTCAATACGATCTTCTGAAACTGTAACGTCCATCGGTAATTTACCATTATGACCTTCAGTTGTAACATGGTAAGTTCCTGGTTCAAATCGAATTTCTTCAGGAAGATTTAGTTGGTTTGCAACAGATACAAAGCGAAGGAAACGATAGAAACAGCTATCTAAGAAATCAACAGTTCGCTCATCTATCAGATCTCCATTTGCATCAAATGCTCGATGAGCTCGACCAAGTAAAAATTCACTTCCTGGCATAACTGTTGCATTTACTCCAGGTGCATCAAGAATCTGACGAAGATGAAGTTGGGCACGTGAAGAGCCTTGAACATCATAGGAAGCTCCGACAATCATGGTTGGCTTCCCATCTAGTGGATGAATGTTAAAAGACAACCATTCGAGCAAACTATTTAAACTTGATGGGATTGTATGATTGTGTTCAGGTGTAGAGATGATGACACCATCAGCTTCTGAAATCGCCTCGTTAAACTTCTGAATAACAGGTGTATCTGTTTGATCATCTGTTTCATTGAACATCGGTACATCGGTAATTTCTAAAATCTCAATGTCAGCTTTTGACGCAAAATGTCTTTTCATAAATTGCAACAAACTACGGTTATAGGATTGTTTGGCATTGGTACCAACAATAGCTACTAATTTCATGGATTGTTCTCCTTTCTTGAAATACTTATACTTTCAACCATTCTTCCCAGATGAAAGATTTCTTACGATTTGTATCTTCTGGTTTGACCAAAGCCTTTGTTAGTTCAACAAAATTTTGGAATTCTGCAAAATGTTCTTCCAACTCTGCGACTTTTTCAGGATTGTTCAAATTATAGTCGTCGTCCAATACTTGTTCAGAATGTCCTAGGAAAAATTCTGTTCCTGGCATGACTCTTGCTTTCAGTTCAGGCGCATCAAGAATCTGACGCAAGTGTGCTTGGGCTCTTGATGTTCCAAGCAATCCAAGAGAAGCTCCGACAATCATCGTTGGTTTGTTAATCAAAGCGCGACTGGTATAGGCAATCCATTCTAAGGCTGAAGCCAAGGGTGCCGGTATAGTATGATCATACTCTGGTGTTGATATAATCACACCATCCGCCTCAAGGATTTTTTCTGAAAAAGCTTGAACTTCGGCTGGTGCTAGCTTGTCCTCAGGTTCGTTAAATGCTGGCAATTGTTTGATCTCCAATACCTCAATATCGGCTTTATCTGAAAAATGTTTTTGCATAAATTTCAAGAGTTTCCGATTGGTTGAGCGGTCAGAATTTGTTCCAACGATAGCAACTAATTTCATCTTGCTACCCCCTTTATTTGTTTGATTTAATATCATTATACAACTTTAGCCTATCATGTAAATCGATAATCCTAAAACATTGTGTTATTCTATCAGTTTATCTTAGTTTAGTATGAGTTAGTGAAAAAATTAACAATATTTCTCGAGAAAGTATTGACCCTCATTTTTAACTATGTTATAGTCTTTGTGAAAATATGTATTAAGTTAAAGGAGGGTCTTCTTATGAAAGAGACATTCAATCGTTGGCAAGTCTTAGCGGCATCAACTGCTATTCTTCTCTGTACAGGTGCTGTCTATTCTTTTTCCGTTTTCGCTGGACCTCTAAGTTCTTCAACAGGTTGGTCTATGTCCGAAATCATGCTTGCATTTGCCATCAACTCAGCAATCGGGCCTATCCCTATGATTCTCGGGGGGTATCTGGTAGATAAGGGATATGTAAAATGGACAATCGCCCTTGGTGCCCTTCTATTTGCTAGTGGCTTTTTCCTAACTGGTTATGCAAGCTCACCAGCCATGCTCTATTTGACCTATGGTTTGATGGCAGGTCTTGGTCAAGGATTCGCCTATTCAGGAGCCCTCTCAAACTCTCTTCGTCTCTTCCCAGATAAACGTGGTTTAGCTTCTGGGATTCTAACAGGAGGTATGGGATTTGCTGCAGTTATCGCGTCACCAGTTGCAAGTAGTCTTATTCAAAAACAAGATGCCTTCTTTGCTTTTCGAACAATTGGACTTGTCTATATCGTTGTTATCATCTGCGCTATTTTCTTCATCAAGGCGGCACCAAGTGGCTACCAACCAGCAGGTTGGAAAGCTCCCGTACAAACTAAACAAGGACCTGCCAATAAAAACTGGAAAGAAATGCTACAAAGTCCTTTATTCTACATCATTATCAGCATGTTCTTTGTTGGTGCTTTTTCTGGCTTGATGATTGCCTCTCAAGCATCCCCAATTGGTCAATCCATGTTTGGACTATCTGCTGGTACAGCAGCTCTCTATGTTTCTCTCTATTCAATCGCAAACTCTAGCGGCCGCTTTATCTGGGGATCACTCTCTGATAAAATTGGTCGTTCACATACCTTATTGATTATCTATTCTGTTATCGTATTGGCGCTCTTTTCCTTAACAATCATCCCTGGTCAATTTGGCTTTACTCTAGGAATCATTGGACTTGGTATCTGCTTCGGTGGTGTTATGGGCGTCTTCCCATCTATTGTCATGGAGAACTACGGACCTGCAAATCAAGGTGTCAACTACGGTATCGTCTTCACAGGATATTCTTTAGCTGCATTTTTTGCACCTAAAGTTGCGGTTCAAATGGCAGCAGCTAACAATGGAAATTACAGTGCCGCATTCTACGTTGCTATCGCTCTCGCAGTTGTGGGGCTTCTTCTTAACTTCCTTTATATGAAGAAAAAAGTCTAAAAAAGAGAACTTCCTACGTAAGGAAGTTTTTTTGGTATAATAAAACTAGAAATAGCTTATCGGGAGGTTTTATCATGGCTCAGCAGTCAAGACTTTTACGAGATAACCCATCTGATTTTCCCTATGATTTTGAAAAACAAATCTTATCTAAGCAATCTTCTAATACCATTTATCATTGGCATCCTGAACTCGAGATTGTCTATGTCAAAAAAGGAACTGCTACCTTCTATATCAACTCTGAGCGCTTTGAAAGTCATGAAGGTGATATTTTTCTGATTCAGCCGACGTCTCCTCACGCTATCTACCCTATTGAAAATCAAGAACAAATTTCAACAGTTTTTCGTATCCATTTAGATTTCCTAGGTAGAAGTCAAATTGACAGCTTTAGCCAACGCTATATCCAACCAATATACTCTGGGCATTTTTATCTCACTCCTCGGATTTCGCCAGATGATCATGCCTATGAACCGATTCGCGATTGTCTTTTATCACTTTTTTCTATCCTTGAAGAGCAGAGTATTTATTATGATCTCCTTTTAAAGGCGAAACTCTATGAATTTCTCTATCTTCTCTTTAAGTATAGGTATGTCAATCGACACTATACAGATGATACCTATCAAAAATATCAGAAATTAAAAGAAATGATTAGCTATCTTGAGCAACACTATGCAGAACCCATTCAAATTGACCAGCTTGCTGCTACGTTTGGATATAGCAAAAACCACTTTATGAATATTTTCAAACAGCATACTGGGACAAGCTGTATGGAGTATCTCATACGATTGCGCCTGGAAAAAGCTTGCGAAAAGCTCGTACAGACCAATCAAAGTGTTCAAGAAATAGCAAGCCAGGTCGGTTTTACTAACCTCTCAAATTTTAATCGACAATTCAAACAACACTTCCAGCTAACTCCTAGACAGTATCGAAACCAACAACTTAAAAAAGAATCTTAGCCATTTCTCTCCTTAGTGACTCACTAAGGAGACTTTTCTTTATCAAACAAAAAAGCCACCTGATTTGGTGGCTTCTTTAGGGAGATTATTATGAAAAAGAAAAGTTTAGGATTTCTATTAAATAAAGTTAGGAGGTCTTTACTTAATGATTACATGATACATGAGTAAACTTAAAGTTAACTTAAGATAAAAAAATTATTTTAATTTTTTTCGATCCACCCAAATCATTCCTGTACAATCATAAGTAGATAAGGTTTCAAACCCCAGAGAAAGGTAAAAACCCAAGGTTTTTTCTGTCTGTTCAGTCGCTAGTTGTATTTGGTAGGCATCCTTATAGTCAGCCAAGGCTTCTTTCATCAAGTTACTTCCAATCCCTCGGCGCTGATAGCTAGGCAAAACAATCAAATCCTGGACAAAAACGGATGAAAATCCGTCTCCAACCAAACGCACTAAACCAACGATTTTCTCACCATCACGGGCAAGATAAGTCGCTAGCGAATGAGACAAGGCCTGGGCCAACATTTGGGGCTGATTGGTATAATTTGTCCAACCAACTGCCTGGTAGAGATGCAAAACGTCATCAAGTGAAACAGAGGATTCTTTTGTAATATTAATCATAGCAAACCTTTCTAACATTCTCTAAGGGATTTCAACTGTTCCCCATTTTCATCAAAATTATCTGGCTTCAACCATGCTTCAAAACGAGCTTTAACCCTTGGCCAGTCCTTATCAATCATAGACATCCAGTCCGTGTCTCTGGTACGCCCTTTATAAATAACCGCTTGACGGAAAGTACCTTCGTAGATAAATCCCAAACGTTCTGCTGCTTTTCTAGAAGGTAGATTTAGCGCATCACATTTCCACTCATAACGGCGATAGTTAAGCTCTTCAAAGACATAACGAGCAAGCAAATAGTGGGCTTCTGTTCCCATCCTGGTCTGTTTAAGAGCCGGCGAAAAGGTCACCGCGCCAACTTCAACCACGCGATTAGCTTGGTCAATACGCATGAGAGAAAAAGTCCCCAGCGCCTTTCCAGTCGCTTTATCAATAATCGCATAATAGAAGCGATCCTTGCGCTCAATCATCTGCTTTAAAGCAACAATTAATTCTTCAAGATTTTCTACTGGTGGTTGAAAGAGATAGGTCCACATGTCACGAGGGGTATCTGGGCCATAAACAGCCAGCAAATCCTCCGCATGCTTTTCCACTGACAGAGCTTCGATAATCGTATACTGTCCTTCTATCCGTACAAGCGACGGTAAAACTCCAGGTGTATCGTCTACAGGTTCACCAATCATCTGACCATATTCATTTACTGGCATAGTTTTCTCCTTATCTCACTCTTATAAGTTTAAAGATGTGAATAGTATATCACATCTCACACATAATATTCAAAAAATCCTCCAGAGCTGAACTCTGAAGGACTTTTAAATTTATTTCACAACGATATTAACGAGTTTAGTTGGCTCAAACAGCTTGGGAAACTGTTTGAGGTTGGAAATCAGCAAATAAATTGGTTATTTTACAACAATATTAACCAATTTAGTTGGCTTCAATAGTCCAGTGGACTATTGAAGGTGGCAGATAGGGCTAATAAACTCGTTATTTAACGACGATATTAACGAGTTTATTAGGGACACTAATCACCTTCACAATTTCTTTGCCATCAATCTCTGCTTTGACCTTGTCGTTAGCCAGAGCCACTTCTTGCAGTTCTTCGCGTGATAGGTCTTTGGCGACCATGAGTTTGGCGCGAACTTTTCCTTTGATTTGGACGACGATTTCGACTTCGTCTTCAACCAATTTGCTTTCATCCCATGTTGGCCAAGCCACGTAAGAGATTGACTCACCTGTTGCCGCAACAGTTTGCCAGAGCTCTTCTGCCAAGTGAGGTGCAAATGGTGCGATCAATTGGATAAATCCTTTGGCATAATCAACATAGAGCTTGTCTTCCTTGTTAGCTGCGTTGACAAAGACCATAAGTTGGGCAATAGCTGTGTTGAATTTCAATGATTCGATTTGCTCAGTAACAGATTTAACCGTTTCGTTGTAGACCTTGTCAAGAGCGCCATTGTTTTCCGCATCGATTTCTTTACTTGTAATCAAACGGTAAACACGGTCAAGGAACTTACGGCTTCCTTCCAAACCTTCTTCAGACCAAGCAATAGAAGCGTCAAGTGGGCCCATGAACATTTCATAGACACGAAGAGTATCGGCACCGTATTGTTCCACCACATCGTCTGGGTTCACCACGTTCTTGAGGGATTTAGACATCTTGGCTGGTGCTTGCTCCAATTCTTCTCCTGTTTCCACATGGAAGAAGGAACCGTCACGTTTTTCAACCTTGTCAGTCGCCACAAGAGCACCACGGTGGTCACGGTAGCTTGTTCCCAAAATCATTCCTTGGTTAAAGAGTTTTTGGAACGGTTCTTTAGTTGGAACAACACCGATATCATAGAGGAATTTATGCCAGAAACGAGCGTAGAGCAAGTGAAGCACCGCGTGCTCTGCACCACCAACATAAATATCTACTGGCAACCATTGTTTGAGGAGATCCTCATCGGCCAATTTCTCAGTATTATGTGGGTCGATATAGCGGAGGTAGTACCAGCTTGAACCGGCCCATTGTGGCATGGTGTTGGTTTCACGACGACCCTTGACACCATCTTCACGAGTCACTTCAAGCCAGTCTGTCAAGTTAGCCAATGGACTCTCCCCTGTACCTGAAGGGCGGATGTCCTTGGTTACCGGCAAGACAAGTGGCAATTCACTTTCTGGAACGGCTGTTGAAGTTCCATCTTCCCAATGAATGATTGGGATTGGTTCACCCCAGTAACGTTGACGGCTAAAGAGCCAGTCGCGGAGACGGTAAGTTACCTTCTCTTGACCACAGCCTTTTTCTTCCAACCAAGCCACAATCTTGGCAATAGCATCTTCTTTGTTGAGACCGTTCAAGAAGTCAGAGTTGACGTGAAGGCCATCTTCTATGTAAGCAGCTTCTGCTACGTTTCCACCTTCCAGCACTTCTACGATTGGAAGACCAAACTGTTTGGCAAATTCCCAGTCACGTTGGTCGTGAGCAGGTACGGCCATAACAGCACCTGTTCCGTAGCTAGCAAGAACATAGTCGGCAATCCAGATTGGGATTTCTTTACCATTGACAGGGTTGACGGCATAAGCACCAGTCCAAACCCCTGTTTTTTCCTTGGCAAGGTCTGTACGAGCCAAGTCTGATTTAAGACTGGCTTGGTGTTTATAGTCCGCCACAGCCTCAGCTTGTTCCGGGCTTGTAATGGCATCTACTAGTTCATGCTCAGGCGCTAAGACTGTGAAGGTCGCTCCGAAAAGGGTATCTGGACGAGTCGTAAAGACTGTGAATTCCTTATCTGTTCCCTTCACTTTGAAAGTGACATTGGCACCAGTTGATTTCCCAATCCAGTTGCGTTGCATGTCCTTGATAGACTCTGGCCAGTCAAGATCATCCAAGTCATTGAGCAAGCGCTCTGCATAGGCCGTGATTTTAAGCATCCATTGGCGCATTGGTTTGCGGACAACTGGATAGCCTCCACGCTCAGATGTTCCATCTGGAAGAACTTCTTCGTTGGCGATAGCTGTTCCTAGTTCCTCAACCCAGTTTACTGGCACTTCCGCTTCATAGGCCAAGCCTTTTTCGTAAAGCTTGGTGAAGATCCATTGTGTCCATTTGTAATAGTTTGGATCTGTTGTATTTACCTCACGGTCCCAGTCGTAAGAGAATCCAAGCGCATTGATTTGGCGTTTGAAGTTGGCAATGTTTTCCGCTGTGAATTCCGCTGGGTCATTCCCTGTATCCATAGCGTATTGCTCTGCAGGCAAACCAAAGGCATCCCATCCCATTGGGTGAAGGACGTTGTATCCTTGTGCACGTTTGAAACGGCTGAGGATATCAGTCGCTGTGTATCCTTCTGGGTGTCCTACGTGAAGACCTGCTCCAGATGGATAAGGGAACATGTCGAGTGCATAAAACTTCGGTTTTGAAGCGTCTGTTCCTGTCTTAAACGTGTGATTGTCAGCCCAGTATTTTTGCCACTTAGGCTCGATTTCTTTATGATTGTAAAAACTCATGCTGTCTCTCCAATTTTCGTGATGCTCCTATTATACCATTTTTAGGGGAATTTAGTCTCTTTCTTTTCAACTCTTTTCTCTTTTCACCTTGCCTTCCATTTTTAATACTGCTATACTTACTTTAGCAAGCTCTTTATAAGAGGTGATTTATGGCTCATTCTTTCAAACATTCTCTCCAAAAAGAGATTCTTCACCGTAGTTCTTTGGCTGCTTTAGCGACCTCGTTTTTACTCCTCATTCTCCTGTTTGGTTTTTCCTATTTCCTGCAAAAGCAACAACTCACCAAGGATACCCAACAGATCGTCCAGCATGTTCGCGACATGAAACAAGCGAACTATCAATTACTGGAGACCATGAATCAAAAAATGGTTCCAGAATTTTTAGAGGGTAAACACACTGACCGAGAACTCTTTAGTCTATTTTATGAAACAAAAGCTCAACTGAAACTCTGTTCTGATTTTATCATCCTTGACGACACAGGAAAACTTCTCTTTAGTACCAATCGCAACCATCAAGAAACTATTTTAGCTCCTTATTATTTAAAATTATTAATTCAAAATCCGATTCAAGGAGCTATTACAGAAAAGGTTGCTTTGTCAATAGATAAACAACATTACGCACTCTTCATTATGCCTATCGTTCAAAATCAACGAGTTAAGGCTTATAGCATTTCTTTTGTAAATGAAAATGAATTTGTGTCCAGTATCCCTCTCATCAATTCAAAATATGCTATTACAGATACTTTTGGAAACATCTACTCTAGTAATACCAATCAATTTACTCAATCAACTCTGGAAAAATTTGATGAAAAATTACTCCAGTCTAAAACTCATTGGTACGTTGAAAATCCACTTCTGATTGAAAAACGTAAAATTGAACCGATTTTCTCAATCTACACCTTTCAATCTTTCTTTCCCATTCCGAGTTTACTAGGGCTTGCTTCTGTCTTAACACTCTGTATCTTTCTATTATACTTCTGGCAGGCGAGACGAATTGCTTATAAAATTGCGACGCACAATGCCGGCCCTATTGAAAGTCTAGTCTATCAACTGCAGGAAATTCCTAAGAAAAAGGACAAGAAGCTGATCCTCCAGACAGGAGACGAATTTGAACTGATTGCTGAGAAAATCACCGATATGCTCCAAGAGTTGGATGAGCTCCATCAAAAGATGTTGACCATTGAGAAGGAAAAGTGGATCTTTGAAAGAAAGATGCTGGAAGCTCAGTTTAATCCTCACTTCCTCTACAATACCTTGGAAACCATTAAAATCACGAGTATGATTGATGCTAGTATTACTCAAGAACTTATTCAAAATCTCACGCGCATCCTGCGATATAGTGTGACAGAGTTAGAGAAAGAAACAAGTCTTGGGCAAGACCTAGAGATTATCGAAGCTTATCTGAAAATCCATCAGATTCGCTTTGAACATTTTTCTTATCAGATTAACTGTTCTGAGAATCTACATTCCCAAACTGTTCCGAAACTTTTCTTATTACCCCTTGTGGAAAATGCTCTAAAATACGGAAGACAGTATCGTATCGACCTTGCCATTTCTATCCAAATCACTCAAGAGCAGGAAGCACTGATCTTTATCGTTAAGGATAATGCTGGTGGTCTAACCAAACAAGAACGCCTACATATCTTAGAATCCTTGGACAGCCCACATACACAGCACGGTATTGTCAATAGTTACAAACGATTGAATAACTTTTTTGAAAATGTCGAATTGGATTTAGGAGTGAACCCGCAAGGTGAAACCTGGGTAAAATTTGTCACGAAAGGAAGAACGCATGTTTAAGTTAATCATTGTCGAAGATGAACACCTGATCCGAAAATGGCTTGAAATTGCCGTAGACTACTCAGCCTTAGGTATTCAAGTTGTTGGAACTGCAAGTCACGGACAAGAAGGCATGGAGTTAATTCAAAAAGAGAAACCACACATCGTCCTGACAGACATTACCATGCCCATCATGGATGCTTTTATGATGTTTGAAGCGACTCGTTCACTCTCTTATGAAAAAGTGATCCTCTCTGGTTACAATGATTTCCAAAACGCTAAAAAAGCCATGCAATTCGGAGCAGTAGACTTCCTCCCAAAACCCATAAATGTCGTAGAATTAACAGAGTGTTTAGAAAAAATAATTTTGCGCCTCAAGATGGATCAGCACCAAACCAATCCATTTTTACATGACTACCAAGCCTTTGTTACGTCGCTTCAAAAAATCAATCCTCAAAACCAATTGATTCAACAAATTCTCGAATTTGTCCACCAACACTACTACCTACACTTTACCATTTCTACCATTGCAGAGAATCTAGGCTATAGCGAAAGTTATCTCTACAAGGTTATCAAAGAAGATTTCCCTATCACCTTGAACGAGTACATTCTTCAGTATCGTTTAAAACAAGCCGTTGAAAAGATGAGTCAACATCCTGACTCCCCTCTTAGTCAAATCGCTGAAGAAGTCGGCTTCTCAGATTATAAATATTTTGGTAAAGTTTTTAAGAAATACTTTCATATCTCTCCTAAAGAGTTAAAATCCATTGGAAGAATAGTTTAGATACTATTCTTCTTTTTTGTAGAGAATTTTACCCCATTAGGATAGAATTTTAGGTTTTAAAAGCGCTTTCATTGCTTTACAATAGAGGTAACAAAACTATGGAGGTATCCATCATGAAAAAGAAATGGATGTATTATGCTGCGTGTGGACTTGCTATTTTGGGGCTTGCTGCCTGCTCTTCTGACGACGCTTCAGGAGAAAAGGCAACTGAAAATGGAGGAAGCGATACTCTAGTAGTCTACTCCCCAAACTCAGAAGGATTGATTGGAGCAACTATTCCTGCTTTTGAAGAAAAGTATGGCATCAAGGTTGAACTCATTCAAGCAGGGACAGGTGAACTCTTTAAAAAACTAGAATCTGAAAAAGAAGCCCCTGTGGCAGATATCATCTTTGGTGGTTCCTATACCCAATATGCTACCCACGGGGAACTTTTTGAAAATTACGTATCAACGGAAAACGATAATGTAATCAAAGAATATCAAAATACAACTGGCTACTCAACTCCTTATACATTGGATGGTAGTGTTTTGATCGTCAACCCTGACTTGACTAAGGGGATGAATATTGAAGGTTATAGCGACCTCATCAAACCAGAACTCAAAGGAAAAATCGCAACTGCAGACCCAGCCAACTCTTCTAGCGCCTTTGCTCAACTAACAAACATGTTACAAGCTGAGGGCGGCTATACAGACGACAAGGCTTGGACTTATGTCAAAGATCTCTTTACTTTGATTGACGGTAAAATCGGCTCAAGTTCATCTGGCGTTTACAAGGCCGTAGCAGATGGAGAAATGGCTGTTGGTCTTTCTTACGAAGACCCCGCAGTAAAACTTCTAAACGACGGAGCTAACATCAAGGTTGTTTATCCAAAAGAAGGTACTGTCTTCCTGCCTGCTAGCGCTGCTATTATTAAAAACGCTAAGAACATGGAAAACGCTAAGAAATTTATCGATTTCATCATTTCTCAAGAAGTCCAAGACACGCTTGGTACAACAACTACTAACCGTCCAGTTCGTAAAAATGCTAAAACTAGCGAAAACATGAAACCAATCGAACAAATTAAAACACTAACTGAAGACTATGATTATGTCATCAAAAACAAATCAGATATCGTGAAGAAATACAACGAAGTCTTTACAGATATCCAATCTAAACAGTAAAAGAGGTTAACTATGAGTGAGATCAAGATTATCAATGCCAAGAAAATTTATCACGATGTAGCTGTTATCGAAAATCTAAGCGTGACCATTCCTAAGGGGAGCCTTTTCACTCTCCTTGGGCCTTCAGGCTGTGGGAAAACAACCTTACTTCGTATGATTGCAGGTTTCAATAGCATCGAAGGAGGAGAGTTCTACTTCGACGATACTAAAATCAACAACATGGAACCTAGCAAGCGAAACATTGGGATGGTTTTCCAAAACTATGCAATTTTCCCACATTTGACAGTGCGTGATAACGTTGCATTCGGGCTCAAGCAAAAGAAAGTTCCAAAAGATGAACTCATCGAACAAACAAATAAATACCTTGAGTTGATGCAGATTGCCCAGTATGCTGATCGTAAACCAGATAAACTTAGTGGTGGTCAGCAACAACGGGTTGCCCTAGCACGTGCCTTGGCTGTTAATCCTAGCGTTCTCCTCATGGACGAACCCCTCAGTAACCTAGATGCCAAACTTCGCTTGGATATGCGTCAGGCTATTCGCGAAATCCAACACGAAGTTGGAATTACCACTGTCTATGTAACTCACGACCAAGAAGAAGCTATGGCCATTTCTGACCAAATCGCCGTTATGAAAGATGGTGTTATCCAACAAATCGGACGTCCAAAAGAGCTTTACCACAAACCAGCAAATGAATTTGTTGCAACCTTTATTGGTAGAACAAATATAATCCCTGCTCGTTTGGAAAAGCAAGCTGACGGAGCTTACATCGTCTTTGAAAATGGTTATTCTCTTCGTATGCCAGCACTAGATCAGGTGGAAGAACAAGCTATTCATGTCAGCATTCGTCCCGAAGAATTTATCCGTGACGAAAACGGACCAATCGATGGAACAATTACTGACAGTGTCTATCTTGGACTTAATACCGAATACTTCATTGAGACAGGATTTGCTTCAAAACTTCAGGTAAGTGAAGAATCTACATTTGAAGAAGATTTGAAAAAAGGAGATCGCGTTCGTTTGCGTATCAATACTCAGAAACTCAATGTCTTCTCTGAAGATGGTTCGCGCAATCTCATAAAAGGAGTCAGCCATGGAGCGTAAAAAACTAAATATCTGGACTGCGTCTTCCTTCTTCATCTTCCTTACTTATCTTGTTTTTCTGGTCTATCCAATTGTTACGGTATTAAAACAGGCACTAGTACATGAAGGTCATTTCTCATTAGAAAATTTTGTTACTTTCTTTAGCAAATCGTACTACTCTGAAACCCTTATCAACAGTTTCAAGGTTTCTGTAACTGCCACCGTTACTTCTGTCCTTGTGGGTACCTTGCTAGCTTATCTTTTTTCAATGTATGACTTCAAGGGAAAGAAATTTTTACAAATCTTGATTATCATCGCATCCATGTCAGCTCCCTTTGTAGGTGCCTATTCTTGGATTCTATTGCTAGGAAGAAACGGGGTTATCACAAAGTTTCTAACCAACACACTTCACTTGCCAGGTCTTGACATCTACGGTTTCAAAGGTATTGTGCTTGTCTTTACACTTCAACTCTTCCCTCTCGTCTTTCTTTACGTAGCTGGGACTATGAAGAGTATCGACAACTCCCTCTTGGAAGCTGCTGAAAGCATGGGATCTTTCGGTCTAAAACGAATTGTAACAGTCGTTTTACCTCTCTTGGTTCCAACCTTACTAGCAGCTGCACTCCTCGTCTTTATGAGAGCCTTCTCGGACTTTGGTACTCCGATGTTGATTGGTGAGGGATATCGTACCTTCCCAGTCTTGATCTATACACAGTTTATCAGTGAAGTTGGAGGCAACTCTGCCTTTGCATCAGCCTTAGCAATTATGGCGATTACAATCGCCCTAGTTATCTTCCTCATCCAAAAATACGTTTCAAATCGCTACAGTTTCAGTATGAACTCGCTTCATCCAATTGAACCTAAGAAAACGACAAAAGGGAAGATGGCTGCTATTTATGTGACAGTTTATGGCATTATCTTATTCTCTGTTTTGCCTCAAGTTTACTTGATCTATACTTCCTTCCTGAAAACATCTGGTATGGTTTTCGTCAAAGGATATTCACTAAACAGCTATAAGACTGCCTTTAGCCGTATGGGATCTGCTATTTTTAATACCATTCGTATCCCTCTCCTTGCCTTGGTTCTCGTTGTTGTCTTTGCGACCTTCATCTCCTACCTTGCAGTTCGCAAACGCAACCTATTTACCAACTTAATCGATAGTCTTAGTATGGTACCTTATATCGTACCAGGAACTGTACTCGGTATTGCCTTTATCTCTTCATTCAATACAGGCCTCTTCGGAAGTGGTTTCCTGATGATTACTGGAACAGCCTTCATCTTGATTATGTCCTTATCTGTCAGAAGACTTCCTTATACCATCCGTTCTTCAGTTGCTAGTTTGCAACAAATTGCTCCTAGTATCGAAGAGGCAGCAGAAAGTTTGGGAAGTAGCCGCCTCAATACCTTTACTAAAATCACAACCCCAATGATGCTTTCAGGGATCATCTCAGGAGCAATCCTTTCATGGGTAACAATGATTTCGGAACTATCTACTTCCATTCTCTTATATAACGTTAAAACTAGAACAATGACCGTAGCTATTTACACTGAAGTACTTCGTGGGAATTATGGTGTGGCAGCAGCCCTATCTACTATCCTCACTATCTTGACAGTCACTTCCTTGTTACTATTTATGAAAATTTCTAAAAATAACAGCATTACGCTCTAGTTTTTTTCCTACTAAAACAGCCAATTCCCCCTGGCTGTTTTTTTAGATCTCCACTCTTGATTTTCCCGAATCATCACCTTCGATAAATACAGATTCCTATCAATAGGACATATCTTAGCTAGTTATATAGATGCAAGATAGTCCTTTTTATGGTAGAATATAGGAAAGTGCTTTCTCAGAAGGAGGAAAATATGGACAAACAAACCATCGCTGTTTTAGGGCCTGGTTCATGGGGTACTGCGCTGTCACAAGTTCTAAATGACAACGGACACCAAGTACGTATCTGGGGAAATATTCCTGATCAAATTGATGAAATTAATACACAACATACTAACAAACGCTATTTTAAGGATACTGTATTAGACGAAAAAATTGTGGCCTATCATGATTTGGCAGAAGCCTTGAAGGGTGTTGATGCTGTCTTGTTTGTGGTGCCAACCAAGGTGACCAGATTGGTAGCTCAACAAGTGGCTGCTGTTTTGGATCATAAAGTGGTGGTCATGCATGCTTCAAAAGGCCTCGAACCAAATAGTCACAAACGTCTTTCAACCATTATAGAAGAAGAAATCCCTGAAGAATTGCGTAGTGAGATTGTGGTTGTATCTGGTCCTAGCCATGCAGAAGAAACGATTGTACGTGATATTACCTTGATTACGGCTGCTTCTAAAGATTTACAGACTGCTCAATATGTTCAGAAACTCTTTAGCAACCACTACTTCCGACTTTATACCAATACAGATGTGATCGGAGTGGAAACAGCTGGTGCTCTTAAAAATATCATCGCTGTTGGTGCAGGTGCCCTCCATGGACTTGGATTTGGTGATAATGCAAAAGCTGCTATTATCACGCGCGGTCTGGCAGAAATTACCCGTCTGGGTGTTAAACTTGGAGCAAATCCATTAACTTACAGTGGACTTTCTGGGGTTGGAGATTTAATCGTTACCGGAACTTCTGTCCACTCACGTAACTGGCGTGCAGGAGATGCTCTTGGACGTGGTGAAGCCTTGGCAGATATCGAAGCAAATATGGGAATGGTCATTGAAGGTATTTCAACAACCAAAGCTGCTTACGAATTGGCGCAAGAACTCGGAGTTTATATGCCTATTACTCAAGCCATCTACCAAGTTATTTATGAAAATGTTAATATTAAGGATGCCGTTTCTGAACTCATGAGCAATGAGTTCAAGGCAGAGAACGAGTGGTCTTAGTCACCGTTAGAAAGGAAGCTCATGAAACAAAAAGTTAGAAAAGCCGTTATCCCTGCTGCGGGACTTGGAACTCGTTTCCTACCTGCTACTAAAGCTTTGGCCAAAGAAATGTTGCCAATCGTCGATAAACCAACCATCCAGTTCATCGTTGAAGAAGCTCTTAAGTCTGGAATTGAGGACATTCTTGTGGTAACAGGAAAGTCAAAACGTTCTATCGAAGACCATTTCGACTCAAACTTTGAACTAGAATACAACCTCAAGGAAAAAGGAAAAACCGACCTTTTGAGACTAGTTGACGAAACAACTGGTATGCGCCTTCACTTTATCCGGCAAACACACCCACGTGGACTCGGAGATGCCGTCTTACAAGCCAAAGCATTCGTCGGAAACGAACCCTTTGTGGTTATGCTTGGAGATGACCTCATGGATATCACTGATGACAAAGCTGTTCCATTGACCAAGCAGCTCATGAATGATTATGAGAAGACTCATGCTTCTACTATCGCCGTAATGCCTGTCCCACACGAAGAAGTTTCTTCATACGGTGTTATCGCTCCTCAGGGTGAAGGAAATGACGGTCTTTACAGTGTTGAAACCTTCGTTGAAAAACCAGCGCCTGAAGACGCACCAAGTGATCTAGCTATTATCGGTCGTTACCTTCTCACACCTGAGATTTTCGGTATCCTTGAAAATCAAAAACCAGGTGCCGGAAATGAAATCCAGCTAACAGATGCTATCGATACTCTCAACAAAACCCAACGAGTATTTGCTCGTGAGTTTAAAGGTTCTCGTTACGATGTCGGAGACAAGTTTGGATTCATGAAGACTTCCATCGAATACGCTCTTAAACACCCACAAGTCAAAGACCACTTGAAGGACTACTTGATTAATCTTGGAAAAAAACTTTCAGGAGACAAATAAACAATTTACCAAACAGTCAGATTTAACTTAAATCTGGCTTTTTTGATGTCTAAATCTCAAGACCCAAGCCCTATCCAAAGCCCTGTTCTAAGCCTAATTTCTTGCAAGAGATGCTTTTATGGTATAATAATAAAGAGTGAGGAATTCTATGAACAAACATGTAACAAGAATCAAACAAAAAGGACTGGCCTTACTTGGGTCTCTAAAATTAACAATTTCTAAAATGAATACAAAGAAAAAGAGTAGAAAAAACTCCAAGAAGAAAAAGCAAACGCAAACACCATTCGATATCTGGACTTTATTTGCAAAAATTTTACTTGGAATAAAGGCAACTTTCAACACACTTTTCATCCTAGCTTTTATTGGTGGTCTCCTTGGAACAGGGGTTGCCTTGGGGTATGCTGTTTCTCTCTTTGATCAGGTTAGTGTCCCTCAAACAGAAGATTTGATCAAGCAGGTCAATAATATTTCATCCATCTCTGAAATCCGCTATGCAGATGGTTCTATGATTAGCGCTATCGAAAGCGATCTACTTCGCACATCTGTATCATCAGATGCCATTTCAGATAACCTCAAGCAAGCTATCGTTGCAACCGAGGATGAACACTTTGCAGAGCACAACGGTGTCGTTCCTAAAGCGGTTATTCGTGCCAGTCTAGGAAAATTCATCGGACTTGGTTCTTCCAGTGGAGGATCTACCCTAACACAACAGCTCATCAAACAACAAGTAGTTGGTGATGCTCCTACGCTTGCCCGTAAAGCCAGTGAAATCGTTGACGCCTTGGCCTTGGAAAGAGCCATGAGCAAGGACGAAATCCTAACAACCTATCTCAACGTTGCTCCTTTTGGTCGTAACAATAAAGGTCAAAATATCGCAGGGGCTCAACAGGCTGCCAAAGGGATTTTTGGGGTGGATGCAAGTAAACTGACCATCCCTCAAGCGGCTTTCCTAGCAGGTTTACCACAAAGCCCTATTTCCTACTCACCTTATGAATCTACTGGTGAGATGAAGAGCGAAGAAGATATTGAACTCGGTATTAAGCGCTCCAAAGATGTTCTCTACAATATGTATCGAACAGGAGCCCTCAGCCAGGAAGACTATGAAACCTACAAGGCTTATGACATTAAGCAAGATTTCTTGCCAGCAGAAAATGCTAGCGTTACCTCTAAAGGCTTCCTCTACTTCACTGCACTCGATGAGGCTACCAAGATTATGTATGATTATCTGGTGCAAAAGGACAATGTTTCTGACCAAGAACTACAGAACGAATCGATCCGAAAATCTTATCGAGAATTGGCCGAAAAAGAAATCCAAAACGGTGGTTACCGTATTACAACTACCATCGATAAAACGATTCATACTGCTATGCAAAATGCCGTAACAAACTACGGATACCTTCTAAATGATAGCTCGGGGCAACCTGAAGTTGGGAATGTCTTGATGGACAATCAAACTGGGGCGATTTTAGGGTTTGTAGGTGGACGAGATTATCAGACCAATCAAAACAATCATGCCTTCGATACCAAACGTTCGCCTGCCTCCACTACCAAGCCACTATTGGCCTACGGTATTGCTATCGACCAAGGGCTTATGGGAAGCGCTAGCATCCTCTCTAACTATCCAACAAACTTTTCTAACGGAACTCCGATCATGCATGTCAACAGTCCTGGAACAGCCATGATAGACCTTAAAGAAGCTCTAAACTATTCTTGGAACATCCCAGCCTACTGGACCTACCGAATGCTCCGTGAAAAAGGGGTTGATGTCCGTTCTTACATGGAAAAAATGGGCTATGAAATCCCAGAATACGGCATTGAAAGTCTTCCTATGGGAGGAGGAATTGAAGTTACTGTAGCCCAGCATACCAATGGATACCAAACACTGGCTAACAATGGTACCTATCATAAGAAATACATGATCTCAAAAATTGAGAAAACGAGTGGCGAGGTTCTCTATGAACATCAGGCTAAACCTATCCAAGTTTACTCTAAAGCTACCGCAACCATTATGCAGAGTTTGCTAAGAGATGTACTTTCATCTCGAGTTACTACAAGCTTCCAAACGGATCTGACTTCTATCAATTCCAGTCTAGCAGGTGCTGACTGGATCGGAAAAACTGGTACAAGCAATGAAGAAGGAGATATGTGGCTCATGGTCTCTACTCCAAGATTAACTCTGGGAGGCTGGGTTGGACATGACGACAACAGTTCTCTAGCCCAGGGAGCTTACTACCGCAATGCAAAATATATGGCTCATCTGGTAAATGCCATTCAGCAAGCAGCCCCTTCTGCTTGGGGTTCAGAACGTTTCAAACTCGATTCAAGTGTCACTTCATCACAAGTCCTCAAATCAACTGGTCAAAAGCCAGGAAAGTTGACTATTAATGGAAAAGAAATTAATCTGAGCGGAGAAACGGTGACTAGCTACTGGGCAAACCAAGCTGGTGCTCCAACTACTAGCTACAAATTTGCTATTGGTGGAAGCGATTCTGACTACCAAAATGCTTGGAACACCATTTTAGGAAGTCTGCCTAAAGCATCTTCTTCCTCATCAAACAATAGCAATAGCAGTAACAGTAACAATAATAACAATAACAACAACAATAATAATCGTAATAATACTTCTAATAGTAACGGGAACAGTAATAGTAGCTCTAGTTCCAATAGCAGAAGTAGCAATCAACGGCGCTAACTAATACTCTTCGAAAATCAAATTCAAACCACGTCAGCTTCACCTTGCCGTACTCAAGTACAGCCTGCGGCTAGCTTCCTAGTTTGCTCTTTGATTTTCATTGAGTATAAACGTCACAATTATTGAGAGTAGGAAAGAAATGATTTTTCTCCACTCTCTTTTTTCTTTTTTCATTTCATGGTACAATAGCAACATGAATAAATATCAAAAGAATATTTTTAAGGGAACCATTTATTCTCTCCTATCTGGCTTGATCTGGGGGATCTGCGGAATTTTAGGAGAGTACTTTTTTTCACATTATCAAGTATCTTCAGGGTGGATTACTTCTATGCGTCTACTCGTCGCTGGTAGTTTCGTAATCGTCTTATCTAGCCTTCAACTCCGGTCCCAGCTTTTCGAGATCTGGAGAAATCGAAACAATTACCTTCCTTTTCTCGCCTATGCCATCTTAGGGATCTTCTCCGTTCAGTATTTCTTCTATCTCTGTGTGGAGTACTCCAACGCTACAACGGCAACCATCCTACAATTTATCAGTCCTGTCTTTATCCTCTTTTACAATCGCATCATCTACAAGAAAAAAGCTTCTAAAAGTGCTATTTTTTATGTCTTGGTCACTATGGTTGGGGTCTTTTTGATGGCTACCAAAGGAGATCTATCCAAATTATCAATTACACCACTTGCTTTACTGACAGGACTTCTCAGTGCACTAGGTGTCATGTTCAATGTCATCTTACCCCAACGCTTTGCTAAAAAATACGGTTTTGTGCCTACTGTTGGCTGGGGAATGATTATCGCTGGACTTTTTAGTAATTTTCTCTACCCCGTTTATAAGATTAGCTTCCAGGTTGATGCCATCAGTATCTGTATTTGTTTGACTATTGCCTTTTTGGGAACTGCCTTTGCCTTTTTCCTATCGATGAAGGCCGTCTCTCTCGTTTCCCCATTGGTGGTCTCGGTCGTTAGCGCAAGCGAACCTCTATCCTCTGCTATCCTCAGTGTCCTTTTCCTTGGCATGGTTCTGGATGGTTTCTTGGTACTAGCCATGATTTTGATTATCGTTCCTATGGTTTTCTTGTCCATTGAAGAATCTAAATCCAAGAATTAAACACCTTCTTTTAACACTTAAGGCTTCAAAATTGAAGCCTTTTTTGGTAGAATAGTAAGCATTACAAAGAGTGAGGAGACACCTATGACTGCTACAAAAATGAATGCGCAAGAAATTATCCAATTTATCGCAAATGCTGAGAAAAAGACATGTGTAAAAGTGACCTTTGAGGGGCAACTTGTTGGAGCTATCCCTGCTTCTGTTATCAAGCTCGGAAATGTCCTCTTTGGAGACTGGAAAGATATCGCTCCACTTCTTGAAGGACTTACAGAAAACAAGGACTATGTTGTTGAACAAGATGCTCGTAACTCGGCTGTACCTCTCCTTGATAAACGTGATATCAATGCTCGTATCGAGCCAGGCGCTATCATCCGTGACCAGGTTGAGATTGGTGACAATGCTGTTATCATGATGGGAGCGGTTATCAATATCGGTGCTGAAATCGGTGCTGGTACTATGATTGATATGGGAGCTATTCTTGGCGGACGTGCTATTGTCGGTAAAAATAGCCACGTTGGTGCAGGTGCTGTTCTTGCAGGCGTTATCGAGCCAGCTAGTGCTGAGCCTGTCCGTGTCGGTGACAATGTTCTCATCGGTGCTAACGCTGTGGTTATCGAAGGTGTTCAAATTGGTAGCGGTTCTGTTGTTGCAGCAGGTGCCATCGTTACTCAAGATGTTCCAGAAAATGTTGTGGTAGCAGGCGTTCCAGCTCGTGTTATCAAAGAAATCGATAGCCAAACCCAACAAAAAACAGCGCTAGAAGATGCGCTTCGCACCTTGTAAATAGTAACAGAGGCGGAAACTTTTCCAGCCTCTTTATCGTATCAGTAAAAGGAAAATAGATATGTTAGATTTGATTCAAACTCGACGCGATCTTCACCAAATTCCCGAGATTGGTTTAGAAGAATTCAAGACCCACGCTTATTTACTCAATGTTATTGAGAAATTAACAGCTGGTAAGGATTTTGTTCAGATTCGTACTTGGCGAACCGGTATTTTAGTATACTTACAAGGAAGTCAGCCAGAACGTACCATTGGTTGGCGGACAGACATCGATGGACTCCCAATCGTTGAACAAACAGGCCTTCCTTTTGCCTCTCAACACCAAGACCGTATGCATGCTTGTGGACACGATTTTCATATGACCATTGCCCTTGGAAGTCTTGAACGTGCTTTAGAAAACCAACCAAAAAACAATCTCCTCTTTCTCTTCCAACCTGCAGAAGAAAACGAAGCAGGTGGTATGCTCATGTATGAAGATGATGCTTTTGGCGACTGGTTGCCTGACCAATTCTATGGACTTCATGTTCGTCCAGACTTAAAAGTTGGACAAATTGCGACCAATACCCATACACTCTTTGCAGGAACTTGCGAAGTTAAGATTCGCTTTAAAGGTAAAGGCGGGCACGCTGCCTTTCCACATGAAGCAAATGACGCTCTGGTTGCAGCTAGCTATTTCGTTACCCAAGTTCAGTCGGTTGTCAGCCGTAATGTCGATCCTATCGAGGGTGCTGTCGTCACTTTCGGTGTTTTTCAAGCTGGGACAACCAACAATGTCATAGCTGATACAGCTTTCTTGCATGGAACCATTCGAGCTCTCACACACAGCATGAGCCTCTTGGTTCAAAAACGTGTCAAAGCTATCGCTGAAGGTGTCGCAGCTGCTTTTGATATGGATGTGGAAGTTGAACTCAAGCAGGGAGGTTATTTACCAGTCGAAAACAACCCTGAATTAGCCCAGGAATTAATGACCTTCTTTGATGAAAAAGAGGGAATTGAACTAATCGACATCGAACCTGCCATGACAGGAGAAGACTTTGGTTATCTTCTCTCCAAGGTTCCTGGTGTCATGTTCTGGCTTGGAATTGATAGCCCCTATGCTCTTCACCATCCACAGATGAGTCCTAAGGAAGAAGCTCTAGCTGTCGGTGTCGAGGCTGTATCAAGCTTTTTAGCCAAGAAAGTTGCGGAGTAAACTATGAAAAAAAGCTTACGCAAGCAGGTCTTACAAGAACTCAAAGCTCTTTTTAAAGAAGAAAAGCAGAACATGAACGATTGGCTCACAGAGCAGCTCCTTCAACATCCTTTTTATAAGGAAGCAAAAACCATCGCTACTTACCTGTCTTTTCCTCATGAATTTCAGACGGCTGAACTCATCGAACAAGCTCAAAAAGATGGGAAGACGATTCTCATTCCCAAAACTTATCCACAAGGGAAAATGGACTTGGTGCTCTATGAACCAGAGAAACTCGAAAGAAATTCTTTTGGACTTCTTGAACCTCAGGGGGAAGCTATTGTCTTTGAGCCCTCTCAGATTGACTTGATCCATGTTCCTGGTCTAGCTTTCAATCCTTCTGATTATCGGGTTGGCTATGGAGGCGGCTATTACGACCGCTACTTGGAGCATTTTACTGGTCACACCATCAGCACACTTTATCCTTGTCAGATTCAGGACTTCCAGCCTGATCCACACGATATTTCCGTTGAGGAGGTACTCATCTATGAAAGAGATTTTTGATCGTCGTTATCCTGTCACGAGCTTCTTTCTTCTCGTGACCACCCTGGTTTTTATACTCATGTTTCTAACCAGTGGTTTCAATTACACAAGCGCAGCCACCTTGTATAAATTCGGAGCTGTTTATCCCCCAGCAATCAAGACCATGCCTGAACAAATCTGGCGCCTATTCACGGCAACCTTTGTTCACATTGGCTTGGAGCACTTTTTAGTCAATATGCTGTCCCTTTACTTCTTGGGACGTCAGATGGAGCAAATCTTTGGTTCCAAACAGTTTTTCTTTATCTACCTTCTATCAGGTATGATGGGAAATCTCTTTGTCCTCGTTTTTAGCCCTAATGCTATTACCGCGGGTGCTTCAACTGCCCTCTATGGCATGTTCGCTTCTATTGTCGTTCTCCGTTATGCCTCACGTAACCCCTATCTTCAACAGCTCGGTCAATCTTACCTCTCCCTCTTGGTCATCAACCTAGTAGGAAGTATTTTAATGCCTGGCATCAGCCTTGCTGGGCATGTCGGGGGAGCTGTCGGGGGAGCATTACTGGCTATCGTATTCCCAGTTCGAGGAGAACGAAAGATATACAGCCCAGGCCAACGTGGTCTAGCAACCCTAGCTTTTATTGGCTTATCAGCCTTGATGCTTTTTGCGGGCTTGTCCTAAAATAGTCTCATATAGGGAGTATCTTAATTTTCAATAAAGATTAATTCACTAATCTCATATATAAAAGAAACTCCGAAAAGCTTGTTTTTATTAGCTTTCCAGAGTTTCTTTTATTTCTAGTTTTTTAAAGATCAGACGGGTATATAGATTTTTTATCAATTTGATTGGATTTTTTTATAACCCTTCTTTCATGGCAAAGTAAGCACGTACTTTTGGTGCCACTTGCGTTCCAAAGAGTTCAATGGCTTTGAGAACTTGATCATGTGGCATAGAACCAAGTGGTAGGTGCAACATAAAGCGATCCAAGTCTAAATCCTCAATCATGCGGATCAACTTTTCTGCTACCTGGTCTGGGGTCCCCACAAACATAGCACCATTGGGCCCAACTTGCTCCAAATATTGCTCATAGGTCATCTCCTGCCAGTATGGACGGTCTTTGGAAATCGCATCTACCACTTGCTTGGTCGGATGGAAATAATCTTTCACTGCCTGCTCGCCATCTTCAGCAATCCAGCCCCAAAAATGAGCACCCACTTTCAGATCTTTGTCAGCATGACCGTATTCACTTCCAATCTCACGATAAGCCTGAATCAACTTTTTAAAATAGCGAGGATTCCCACCGATAATCGCATAGACAATCGGTAAACCAGCCTGAGCAATCTTGACTGTTGACTCTACATGACCACCTGTCGCCACCCACAATGGCAATTTTTCCTGAACTGGACGTGGATATACTTCTTTTCCAGCAATGCTTTGGGTCAATTCTCCACGCCAGTTCACCTTGGTGTTTTCATTTGCTAGCTGGAGCAGGTCCAATTTTTCATCAAAGAGGGCTTCATAGTCTTTCAAGTCATATCCAAACAGTGGAAAGGACTCGGTGAATGAACCACGCCCAGCCATAATCTCTGCACGACCGTTTGAAAGGGCGTCGATGGTCGCATATTGTTGGAACAAACGGATGGGATCCATACTTGAGAGGATACTGACAGCACTGGTCAAACGAATCTTCTTGGTATTCACCGCACCAGCTGCAAGGACAATCTCTGGCGCTAATACCGCAAAGTCCTCCCGATGATGCTCCCCAATGCCGTACACATCCAATCCAACCTTGTCAGCCAGCTCAATTTCTGCTACCAACTGACGGATTCGTTCATCATGACTGTAAATCTGCCCAGTCGCTTCTAGAACTGTTGTTTCGCCAAATGTTGAAATTCCTAGTTCTACCATACTGATTTCCCCGTTTAATTTTTAGTTATCTAGGTATTTTATCACTAGTCAATTATAGTTGCAACGAATTTGC
Source organism: Streptococcus sp. SO2 (assembly GCF_030440025.1). The sequence continues at coordinate 62,554 of NZ_JAQFJH010000004.1, read as the reverse complement.
TCATTAGAAAAGGCCTTGATTAAGTAGACATTTTTAGTTCCTTGTGTGGCCATTTAAATTGGTGAGAGGTGAGGGTAAATCGTTGTAAGGACGATACCATCTATATCTCTTGTAACATTCTCTTCTATGATGGTGAGAGCTTGGTGATGATTCTATAAGAAAAAATGAGATGAAAATCATCTCACTCTTCTTATTCTTAAAATCCATTATTGTCACTGAGTTCTTTGAACCAGTGGCCTGATTTTTTCAGGCGACGCTCTTGCGTTTCAAGGTCAAGCTCGACTAAACCATAACGGTTTTTATAGCTATTGAGCCATGACCAGCAATCGATAAAGGTCCAGATCAAATAGCCTTTACAGTTGGCGCCGTCTTCGATAGCGCGATGAAGTTCACGAAGGTGACCTTTGACAAAGTCAATACGGTAATCATCCTGGATCATTCCATTTTCACGGAATTTGTCTTCACCTTCAACCCCCATCCCATTCTCAGTCAGCATCCACTCGATATTCCCGTAGTTTTCCTTGATATTTTGAGCAATGTCATAAATTCCTTGCTCGTAGATTTCCCAACCGCGGTGTGGATTGATTTTACGACCTGGCATGACGTAAGGTTCATAGAAATGCTCTGGCAAGAGTGGACTGTCAGGATGCTTAGCAAAACGTGGCGCCATGACACGCAAAGGTTGATAGTAGTTGACTCCTAGGAAGTCAACGGTGTTCTCACGAATGAGTTCCAACTCTTCGGCTGTGTATTCTGGTAACAAGTCATGCTCAGACAAAATTTCCACTAACTCTTCTGGATAAACTCCTAAAACAGATGGATCTAGGAAAGATTGAGCTTGGAAGAGATCCGCAATACGAGCAGCTTTTACATCGGAAGGATGTTGGCTACGTGGATAGGCTGGTGTTAAGTTGAGTACAATCCCAATTTTAGAGTCGGGCAAGACCTCATGGCAGGCTTTAACCGCAAGAGTACTTGCTAGTTGTGTATGGTAGGCAACCTTAACTGCCGCTTTGGCATCTACCTTATGAGGGTAATGGGCATCATAGAAATAGCCGAACTCTACAGGAACGATTGGTTCATTGAAGGTAATCCACTGGTCAACCAAGTCTCCGTAGGTTTCAAAACAGAAACGAGCATAGTCTTCATAGGCCTTAATAGTTGCCTTATTTTCCCAACCATCCCCATCTTCTTGAAGGGCAAAAGGCAGATCAAAGTGATAGAGATTGACTAAAAGACGAATGCCCTTGGCCTTGATGGCTTCAAAGACCTGACGGTAGAAAGCCACACCTTGAGGGTTGACTTCCCCACGGCCCTGTGGGAAAATACGAGACCACTGGATAGAAGTTCGAAAGGCTGTGTGGCCAGTTTCTAACAAAAGTTCGATATCTTTTTCCCAGTTTTCATAGAAGGTCGATGTCTTATCAGGTCCAATGCCATTGTAGTAACGGTTTGGCTCTACTTGGTACCAATAATCCCAGAGATTATCTCCCTTGCCGTCACCAGGTACTCGTCCTTCTGTCTGCGGCCCAGAAGTTGAGGAACCCCAGACAAAATCCTTTGGAAATTTTAGCATAGTACTACCTCTTTTTACGCTTTTAATGTTTATACTCTTCGAAAATCAAATTCAAACCGCGTCAACGTCGCCTTGCCGTATAAGTGTTACTGACTTCGTCAGTTCTATCCACAACCTCAAAACGGTGTTTTGAGCAACCTGCGGCTAGTTTCCTAGTTTGCTCTTTGATTTTCATTGAGTCTTACTTTCTCTCATTATAAAGAAAAAACAAGGCAAAAACTAGTTACATTTTTGTCTTGTTTTTCTTCTGATTATAGATTTTATTTATTTGTTAGGATTTCAAGGGTTTCAAGCAAGTTATCTGCATGAACTTCGATTGTATCTCCTGTCGCCTTGATCTTCACTTCTACGATACCGTCAGCTGCTTTCTTCCCAACAGTGATACGGATTGGAAGACCAATCAGGTCGCTATCACTGAATTTAACACCGACACGTTCGTTACGGTCATCTGTCAATACTTCGTAGCCTTTATTGACTAAGGCTTCTTCGATTCGATTAGTCAATTCAAGACTTGCTTCGTCCTTAACATTGACCGGAATCAAGTGCACATCAAATGGAGCCAATTCTTTAGGGAAATTGATTCCCCAAGCGTAACGGTATTCACCTTTAGGCGTTTTGTTAACAAAGAGGCGAGCGTGTTGCTCCATAACTGCTGAGAGGAGACGGCTGACACCGATACCGTAGCAGCCCATGATGATTGGCACAGCACGGCCATTTTCATCCAGGACATCTGCCCCCATACTTGCTGAGTAACGAGTTCCAAGTTTGAAGATGTGACCAATTTCGATACCACGCGCAAAGTTGAGCACACCTTGTCCATCTGGAGAGATTTCGCCCTCACGAACTTCACGGATATCGACATACTCAGCAGTGAAATCACGACCTGGGTTTACACCAGTCAAGTGGTAGCCATCTTCGTTAGCCCCCACTACAGCATTGCGGCTATCTTGTACCTTGCGGTCTGCGATAATCTTGACATTTTCTGGAAGATTTACTGGGCCAAGTGAACCAAAGTCCGCTCCCAACAATTCTTTCACTTCTGCCTCAGTTGCAGGTTCTAAGAAATCTGCTCCAAGGTAGTTTTTAAACTTAACTTCATTGAGTTGGTCATTGCCGACAAGTAGAGCCACAACTGGCTCTTCATCTGCGATATAAACCAAGGTCTTGATTGTTTGCTCTTCAGAGACATTCAAGAAGGCAGCCACTTCATCAATTGATTTGACACCTGGTGTTTCCACGCGAGCCACTTCATCTTCAGTCACAACACGATTGCTTGGTTTGTACTCGTTGGTTGCCATTTCCAAGTTGGCTGCATAGCTTGATTCACTTGAGTAGGCAATGGTATCTTCACCAGAAACCATCCATTTGAGCAATTCTGCCTTGATTTCTTCTTGCACTTGATCAGGGATTTCATCAAATGATGCAACAGACTTGTCTAATACCACCCAACGGTCAAGGTCTGTACGAGCAGGTGTGATGGCCATAAATTCTTGGCTATCCTTACCACCCATAGCTCCACCGTCACCGATGATTGCTTTGAAGTCCAAACCACTACGAGTGAAGATACGCTCATAGGCTGCCTTGTACTCATCATAAGTTACATCCAAGCTATCGTAGTTAGCGTGGAAGCTATAACCATCTTTCATGATGAATTCACGCGTACGAAGAAGTCCATTACGTGGACGTTTTTCATCACGGTACTTAGGCTGGATTTGGTACAAGTTCAGTGGCAATTGCTTGTAAGACTTGACAGAATCACGGACAATAGCTGTGAAGGTTTCTTCGTGAGTAGGCCCCAAGATAAAGTCTGACTTCTCACGGTTTTTCAATTTGTACAAGTCCTCACCGTAAGTTTCATAACGACCAGATTCACGCCAAAGGTCAGCACTAAGAAGGGCTGGAGCCAACATCTCAACCGCACCAATCTTGTCAAATTCTTGACGCATGATTTTCTTAGCTTTTTCGATAACGCGGTTAGCAAGTGGTAGGTAAGAGTAAACACCTGCTGATACTTGACGAACATAACCAGCACGCAACATAAGGGCATGGCTGATAACTTGAGCATCGCTTGGCATTTCGCGAAGCGTTGGGATAAGCATTTTACTTTGTTTCATAATGACTCCTCTATTTCTTAAAAGAAGGTACGCATGATGTCGTTCCATGTCACGGCGAGCATCAAAACGACCATAATGACAACTCCGACCAGAGTGACATAGGTTTCAATTTCTTGTTTTAGTGGTTTGCGGCGAATAGCCTCAATAATATTAAGCACGATTTTTCCACCGTCGAGTGCTGGAATCGGAATCAGATTGAAAATCCCGATATTGATGGAAATTATAGCCAAGAAGTACAAGACATTTTCCAGTCCGTTCTTGGCAGCATCGCTACTTGCCTTAAAGATAGCAACGGGACCGCCTAGTTTATTCAAATCTGGTTGGAAGATCAAGCTTTTCAAAGCATTGAGAATTCGCAAGGCTGAATCAGCTGCAGTTGTAAATCCACCCATAAACATAGACCAGATATCTGATTTGAGTCTCGGCTGGACACCCAAGATATAACTCCCTTGGCTTTCCTCAGGGGCCACACTCACTTGTTTTTCAGTGCCATTTTCAGAAACCGTCACATCCAAAACAGGAGCTTTTTTGTCCTTGGTTTCTGCATCGACCGCCTGGATCAGATCTGACCAGTTTGAAATCTCATAACTTCCGACCTTAGTGATTTGGGCCGTATTTTCAACTCCAACCTTAGCCAAAGCGCTATCTGGAATAATGCTGAAATTGTTCGTTTGCGTATCACGAACACCACCTTGCATGAAAATCAAAATCCAAAAGACGATAACTCCTAAGATAAAGTTATTCATAGGACCAGCAAAGTTGGTGATCAATTTGCCCCAGACAGTCGCATTTTGATATTGGACGTCTAGGGGAGCGATACGGACTTCCGTTCCATCAGCTTCCACAATGGTCGCATCATGGTCAACTGAAAAAGTCTTCTCTTCTTCTAAGACCAAGCCTCTAATAAAGAGTTTATCCTCAAAATCAAACTGGGTAACCTGCATGGGTAAAGCAGTCTGGTCAACCTTTTTCCCAGAGAGATTGATACGCTTGACCTTACCATCCGCTGCCAATGTTAGACTTGCAGGGGTTCCAGTCTTAATCTCTGTCGTATCTTCACCCCAACCTGCCATACGAACGTAACCACCCAGTGGCAGGAGACGAATAGTATAAGCAGTCCCATCTTTTCCGATATGGGCAAAGATTTTGGGACCCATCCCGATGGCAAATTCACGAACTAAAATCCCGGACTTCTTAGCAAAGTAAAAATGCCCGAACTCGTGAACTACCACGATAATCCCGAAAACTAGGATAAATGTTAGTAATCCTATCATTTAATTTCTATTTACCTTTCCTTAAAATAAGCCAAAGAGGTGCATAATCGGGAACACAGCCAGCATACAATCAAAACGGTCCAGTACCCCACCATGGCCTGGGATAAACTTACCTGAGTCTTTGACACCAAAGTGACGTTTCATAGCACTTTCGATCAAATCCCCCAACTGACCAGCTATACTAAAGAAAATAGCAAAGACCATCATTTTGTAAATCCCATAAGGTAAAGCAACGGTACTATCAACTAGCATAAAGATTAAGGTTACGAGCATAGCAGCCAAGATACCTCCCATAGCCCCCTCTATGGTCTTGTTAGGGGAAACTCTCGGAGCTAGCTTTCTCTTACCAAACTTCATTCCTACTAGATAGGCTCCACTATCGGTTGCCCAGACCATACAAAGTCCCAAAAGCGCCTTATCCAAACCTGCAATACGAGCATCGACCAAAGCATTAAAACCAAAGCCAACATAAAAACTCATGGCAATCGGAAAAACAGCATCTTCAATAGTATAGTTCTTGCTAAAAACTGTCGCTCCTAGCAAAATGAGAATCACGACACTATAAGCAACAACGTTCCCATCCACGGGCAAAAACTTCAGGTAATTTTCCAAAGGAATAGTCAGAAAAAAGGTTGCTAGTAAAGTCAAGAGCCCTTCAGGCGTCATGGTATTTAACCCCTTCATACGAAGCAACTCATGTACTCCCAACATAGCCACAATCCCCATGGCAATCTGGAGCCATAAGCCACCAATCGCCAAGATTGGGATAAAGATAGCCAAGGCCAAGACAGCAAAAAGGGTTCTTTTTTGTAAATCCTGTATCATAATATCTCCTACACTCCTCCAAAACGACGGTTGCGACGATTGTACTCGATGATAGCTTCTTTCAAGGCTTCCTCATCAAAGTCAGGCCACAAGACATCCGTGAAATAGAGCTCGCTATAAGCAGCCTGCCAAGGCAAGAAATTACTCAAACGAAGTTCACCGCTAGTCCGAATAATCAAATCAGGATCACGCAAAACTTTTGGCAAATGACCTGTAAAAAGGTATTCCCCAATCAACTCCTCTGTGATATCACCAGGATTGATCTTAGCATCTAAAACATCCTGTGCAATCAACTTGACCGCTTGTGTAATCTCAGCTCGTCCACCATAATTAAGGGCAAAATTGAGAATCAAGCCTGTATTTAACTTAGTCAGCTCCTCTGCCTTTTTCAAGGCACCAAAAGTCTGCTTCGGCAAACGATCAGTCTCCCCAATCATTTGAATCTTCATGTTCTTCTGATGCAATTCAGGAACAAACTTATCATAAAATTCAACAGGCAAGTTCATGATAAATTTGACTTCCTGATCTGGACGGGTCCAGTTTTCAGTTGAAAAGGCATAGACTGTCAAGGCTTTGACGCCCATATCACTAGCAGCAATAGCTACCTTTCTCAAAGCATCCATCCCAGCCTTATGACCAAAGACTCGTGGCTGCATCCGTTTTTTAGCCCAACGGCCATTCCCATCCATGATCACACCGATGTGGTCTGGCACCATTGTGGGGGTTTCTGTTGCTTTATCTTTTTTTAAAAATCCAAACATGATTGTATTCCTATTCAAAAATCTATCGTTTCATTATACCATATTTTTCACTTTTCTTCTATTATTGCCTATCATTCTACAGCGAAATTTCCCATATATCTCCTATATTTCCAGTATATCAAGCCTTGCAATTCCTAAAGAAAGTTGATACAATAAAACCATAGAGATTCGATCCTTGTTCAGCCACAGGGATTTTTTATTGAAAGGATTTTATCATGTCAAAGACACTCCAACGTAAAAAACAATTGAGAAATAGCCTTCGTCGCTCAGGTGCATTTTCAAACACTGTAAACAAGGTTGTCGAAGAAACAAAAAAAGTTGTAAAACACGCTGAAAAAGCAGCAAGCGATGCAGGTAAAGCTGTCTCTAAAAAGGTTGAAAAAACTGTAGAAGCAACCAAAGAGCAAGCTCAAAAAGTTGCTACTTCTGTAGAAGATTTCGCAGCTAACCTAGGGGGACTTTCAGTTGACCGCGCTAAGACTTTCTACGATGAAGGTATCAAATCTGCTGCTGACTTCAAAAACTGGACAGAAAAAGAACTCCTTGCCTTGAAAGGAATCGGTCCAGCTACTATCAAGAAATTAAAAGAAAACGGCATCAAGTTCAAGTAATCTTTCTTGTTCCTTGCTTTTCCGTCAAAAACTTGTTAAAATAAAGCCATTAGAGGTGTTTTGAGTCCCACATTTTACAGAAAGTGGCGGTGCTGAGAAGTCCACAAATGTGTCAAAACTGGTTGCTAATGGATGAAATTAAAAATTGAAATATAAATCTTTTTGTTTCCTTTTAGGACTAGACAGCGAGTTGCAGGCTGTACTCAAGTACGGCAAGACGAGCTAACGACGTCATAAAAGAGAAATAAGAAGATTAAAGTTGCGGGCATCTGCCCGAAATTGGGTGGTACCGCGGATTAACACATTCGTCCCTGTCAGATTGATGGCAGGGGCGATTTTTATTTTAGACCCCTAGCCAAAGGAGGTTGTCATGAAACAATCTTTTAACACCAGCAAGCTCTACTATGGTTTTCCTATCTTCATCTTGGGATATCAGGACAAGAACTTTGGGCACAATATCACGACCTGCAGTTCCTCTTATAGCCTGGGAGATTGGCTGGTCATCGGTGTTGGCGCTGAGGAAAATGCGGCTGACCAGATTAAGCATTATCAACAGTTTACCGTAAACATCCCTGATGAAAACTTCATGCTCGAAATGGAGCAGGCTGGTTTTATCAGCCATCAGGAAAAGTTAAAACACCTAGGGCTTGACTACGAAATTTCTGTACGGACTCAGGCCCCGATTTTAGAGGCATGTCCAGTCGTATTGGACTGTCAGGTAGATCGGATTATCGAGGAAGATGGCATCTGCCATATCTTTGCCAAGATTCTCGAGCGACTGGCTGATCCAGAGCTCTTGGACGATAAAGAGCATTTTAAAAATGACCGCTTTGCTCCAACTTACTTTATGGGGGACGGTCATCAACGCGTTTACCGTTATCTGGATAACCGAGTCAATCCCATGGGGAGCTTCATTAAGAAAGCGAGGAAGAAGGATGACAAGAACTGAATTGCCAGAAAAAATCGAAACGGAGCGACTGGTCTTGCGAGTCCGAACAGTAGCGGATGCTGAGGATATCTTTGACTATGCCAGTTGTCCAGAAGTCTCTTACCCAGCAGGCTTTCCACCGGTCAAGACCTTGGAAGATGAGATTTATTATCTGGAGCATATTCTTCCTGAGCGTAATCAAAAGGACAATCTCCCAGCGGGTTACGGAATTATCGTTAAAGGAACCGATACAATCATTGGTTCTGTCGATTTCCCCCGTCGCTACGAAGACGATGTGCTGGAGATTGGCTATACCTTACACCCGGATTATTGGGGTCGCGGCTATGTGCCCGAAGCGGCGCGTGCCTTGATTGATTTATCTTTTAAAGAACTAAACCTACACAAGATTGAACTATCTTGCTTTGGTTACAACCTTAAAAGTCAACGAGTCGCTGAGAAACTTGGCTTCACCCTTGAAGCTCGCATAAGAGACCGCAAAGATGCCCAAGGCAATCGCTGTGACAGTCTCATATATGGTTTGCTGAGGAGTGAGTGGGAGGACGGTAATAACTGTTAGTTGAACTGTTCGATAATTTCGAACAGTTGGGACTTATTAAAGAATTTCGAAAGCGAGGTGAAAAATTGGAAACAAGCCAGATTATTACTCTGATCAGTGGAGCTGGTATAGGAGCTGTCCTAAGTGCATTTTTAACCTTCATAAATAGTAGCAAAAAGAATAAACTTGATTTTATAACTAAAGAGCGTTCAGAGTGGAGGAGAGAAATTAAGTCAATTATAGTTGATTTATTAGGTGGAAATAATCGATCTTCTGCAATAAAAAGGCTTGAAACACAGTTAAATCCGTATGGGAGATATATCTCTAAAGAAGATAGATATAACTTTTACATGAATGATGGCCATATTTGGGAGTTGGTTGATAATTTTGATTATTCAAATCAAAGTGTAAAATTATTAACTAAATATCTAGAAATACTTTTAAAATATGATTGGGAAAGATCAAAACGTGAAATAAAAGTCGATGTTTTTAATAGTTTTATATACTTTATTCTTATTATCGGCTCTTTATCCAATTCTCTCTTAATACTCTTTAAAATAAACGATTTAAGTCAAAGTATAGTTCTTGCAATATCCTCTTATATTATGGTGGCTGGTATATTCTATCTTGAAAAAGTTACTAGGAACTTTAAAAAAAAGCTTATACGTAATAATATTTATATTATGCTACTTTCTCTATCTATGTATTATAGTATAAAAGGGCTATTATATTGGGTAATCCCTCATGTAAAAATGGATTTAAATAGTTCTCTTGTCACACTTTTGATATCAGTGTTAATAATGAGTATAGAATTCAAAATTTTTATAAATACTAATAGTGAGGAAGAAAATTATATGAATCTAATTGATTATATTAAAAACAATTTAAATTAAGGAGAACACACATGTCTAAAGAACTTTCACCTAAATACAATCCAGCCGAGGTTGAGGCTGGTCGTTACCAAAAATGGCTTGATGAAGATGTTTTCAAGCCTTCAGGAGATAAAAAGGCTAAGCCTTATTCGATCGTCATTCCACCACCAAACGTGACTGGTAAACTCCACCTTGGTCACGCTTGGGACACGACTTTGCAAGATATCATTATCCGTCAAAAACGTATGCAAGGTTTCGACACGCTTTGGCTTCCAGGGATGGACCACGCGGGGATTGCGACTCAGGCTAAGGTTGAGGAACGCTTGCGTGGTGAGGGCATTAGTCGTTATGACCTCGGTCGTGAGAAATTCCTTGAAAAAGTCTGGGAATGGAAAGATGAATATGCGACGACTATCAAGGAACAATGGGGCAAGATGGGGCTCTCTGTAGACTACTCTCGCGAACGATTCACTCTTGACGAAGGTTTGTCAAAAGCCGTGCGCAAGGTCTTTGTGGATCTATACAAGAAAGGATGGATCTACCGTGGTGAGTTTATCATCAACTGGGACCCAGCAGCTCGTACAGCCCTTTCTGATATCGAGGTGATCCACAAGGATGTCGAAGGTGCCTTCTACCACATGAACTATATGCTGGAAGATGGTTCACGCGCCCTTGAAGTTGCGACCACTCGTCCTGAGACTATGTTTGGGGACGTTGCGGTTGCGGTCAATCCAGAAGACCCACGCTACAAGGACTTGATTGGTAAAAATGTTATCCTTCCAATCGCTAATAAATTGATTCCAATCGTTGGGGATGAGCATGCTGATCCTGAGTTTGGTACTGGTGTCGTGAAAATCACGCCTGCTCACGATCCAAACGACTTCTTGGTTGGTCAACGTCACAACTTGCCACAAGTCAATGTTATGAACGATGACGGAACCATGAATGACTTGGCCTTTGAATTTGCAGGCATGGATCGTTTTGAAGCTCGTAAGGCAGTCGTTGCTAAGTTGGAAGAAATCGGTACCCTCGTTAAAATCGAAAAACGTGTCCACAGTGTTGGTCACTCAGAACGTACAGGTGTTGTAGTTGAGCCACGCTTGTCTACACAATGGTTCGTCAAGATGGACCAATTGGCTAAGAATGCCATTGCAAACCAAGATACAGAAGACAAGGTTGAATTCTACCCACCTCGTTTCAACGATACCTTCCTCCAATGGATGGAAAATGTCCACGACTGGGTAATCTCACGTCAGCTCTGGTGGGGCCACCAAATCCCTGCTTGGTACAATGCTGAGGGTGAAATGTACGTTGGCGAAGAGGCTCCAGAAGGTGACGGATGGACGCAAGACGAAGACGTCTTGGATACTTGGTTCAGTTCTGCCCTTTGGCCATTCTCAACCATGGGCTGGCCTGATGTCGACTCAGAAGACTTCAAACGCTACTTCCCAACTTCAACCTTGGTAACAGGTTACGACATCATCTTCTTCTGGGTGTCTCGTATGATCTTCCAATCCTTGGAATTCACTGGCCGTCAGCCATTCCAAAACGTCCTTATCCACGGTCTCATCCGTGACGAGCAAGGACGCAAGATGTCTAAGTCTCTCGGTAACGGGATTGACCCAATGGATGTTATCGAGAAATACGGTGCCGACGCCCTCCGTTGGTTCCTTTCAAACGGTTCTGCACCAGGGCAAGACGTTCGCTTCTCTTACGAGAAAATGGATGCTTCATGGAACTTCATTAACAAGATCTGGAACATCTCTCGCTACATCCTCATGAACAATGAAGGTTTGACACTTGAGCAAGCAACGGCTAATGTCGAAAAAGTTGTTAACAAGGAAGCTGGAAATGTTACAGATCGTTGGATTCTTCACAACCTCAATGAAACGATAGGAAAAGCGACTGCTAACTTTGATAAGTTTGAGTTTGGTGTGGCTGGACACATCCTCTACAACTTCATCTGGGACGAGTTTGCGGACTGGTACGTTGAGTTGACTAAAGAAGTCCTTTATAGCGATAACGAAGAAGAGAAAGTCATCACACGTTCTGTTCTCCTTTATACTTTGGATAAGATCCTTCGTCTCCTTCACCCAATCATGCCATTCGTGACAGAGGAAATCTTTGGGCAAATCTCAGAAGGCTCTATCGTTACAGCAGAATACCCAACTGTTAACCCAGCCTTTGAAGACCTTGCTGCCCACACTGGTGTGGAAAGCCTCAAAGACTTGATCCGTGCTGTTCGTAATGCGCGTGCAGAAGTAAACGTTGCTCCAAGCAAGCCAATCACCATCCTTGTTAAGACAAGCGATAGCGACTTGGAAACCTTCTTTAACAGCAATGTCAACTACATCAAACGCTTCACAAATCCAGAACACTTGGAAATCGCATCAAACATCCCTGCACCTGAACTCGCTATGTCAAGCGTCATCACAGGAGCAGAAATCTACTTGCCACTCGCAGACCTCCTCAATGTCGAAGAAGAACTCGCTCGTCTCGATAAGGAACTGGCTAAATGGCAAAAAGAACTGGATATGGTCGGTAAGAAGCTCTCTAACGAACGCTTCGTAGCCAATGCCAAACCAGAAGTCGTCCAAAAAGAACGCGACAAACAAGCCGACTACCAAGCCAAATACGACGCGACCGTAGCACGTATTGATGAGATGAAGAAACTCGTGAAATAAACTATAAACCTCGGCAATTTGCTGGGGTTTTTGGTACAATAACAATAGAAAAATACTCGAGGTAAAACCTATGAAAATAAAAGAAGGAAAATTATTGTATCATCTAACTCACATTGATAATTTAGACAGTATTATTGAAAATGGGTTGCTATCTAGAAATCAAGTGATTCAGAGAGGGGGGATAAATCAGGATATAGCCAATCCCGATATCCTAGAAAGTCGTCAACTCAATCACTTGGATGACTATGTATTATTTCATTTTCATCCCAATACAGCATTTGATAATGCTGTTCGATATAAATATGGTGCAGAAAATTTTGTATATATAACTGTTTACAGAACATACGCGGAAGAAAATGGATTTCAAATAGTTCCACGGCACCCGTTGAATGGTGAGTTTGAACTTTGTAATTATAACGAAGGAATGAATAGGATTGATTGGGAAACTATGGAACAGAGAATGAACGAGATTGATTCCACTAATCAAGGTTATGCGAAGGAGGTTAAAATGGCAGAATGCATAAGTAGCACACCTATTCTCCCACAAGATTTTGCTTATATTTACTGTAATGAAAATACTGTTGAATATTTAAAAACCAGGTACCCAATGCTAGCTGATAAAATTCAAAGTGGGGTTTGGTTAAATGGTGATTAAATATACACAAGGAGATATTTTTGAATCTAAATGTCAAGCAATCATAAATACAGTCAATTGTGAAGGAAAAATGGGAAAAGGTCTTGCTTATCAATTTAAGAAAAAATTTCCTGAAATGGAACAAGATTACGTTAAAGTTTGTCTAAAGGGAGAACTATATCCTGGTAAATTACATATTTATCAAGAAAAGAATTTTTTAATAATTAATTTCCCAACCAAGAATAAATGGCGTGAAAAATCTAAGATAGAATATATCATTATTGGCCTAAGAAAATTAAAAGAAGAAATCATTAAAAAAGGTATTAAGTCAGTTGCTATTCCTCCATTAGGAGCTGGGAATGGTGGTTTAAACTGGAATGAAGTGAAATTTGAAATAAACAGAGAATTGCTTGATATGGAAGATGTTGTTTTTGAAGTATACGAGCCATCAACTAACATTAATAAAAAAGGGAAAGAACCTGAGATAAATTTTGATGTACTTCTATTAGCATACATATGCAAGAATTTAAAAAAAGTTGATTCAAGTAATTTAAAATCTGTAGTAAAATTATTATCAATATTCTCCCAGGGCAATATGAAAATTGCTAATTTAAAAAACAGCACTAAAACCATGAAATCTTTTAAAGAATTCTATTCCTTAAAAGATTATTCAGAAATATATAAACTAATAAACTCGAAGTTGATTAGTAATTCCATTGAATCGAAAAAAAGAAAATGGGGAAATACAGATATTTTAATAGAACTAGTTAATGGTTATCCTGAATATATAAACGATATCATTAATTTTCTTTACACGATAGAAAACAAATCAATTATTGATAATAAAAATACAAATGAAATTAAAGAGATATTGATAAAGAATCAGTTGCTCTCTATCAACTTACTAGAGGAATTAGAAATTAATTATTTTGAATAATTTGTACTAATATAACTTACCACTAATTTTTAGAAAGCAGGTTACTACATGACAAATTCTGTAAGTTCGAACCGACCTGAGAAGTTCGACATTGTAGCTTAGTTTTCATATATAACCGCATCGAATTTATCTGGATTGATACCGAAAACCCACCACACGATGCCATTGGCTGGGTAGCTAAATAGACTTGAATAATACAAAAAAATCTCTTAGATCCATTTCTAAGAGATTTTTTCTTTCTCCCCCTCACAACCAGCCTTCTTCTTCGGCAGTTTTGGCTGCTTCAGTTCGGTTGCTGGCGCCTAATTTGGAGAGGATATTGGTCATGTAATTACGGACGGTGCCGTTTGAGAGGTAGAGCTTATCCGCAATTTCTTGGTTGGACAGCCCCTGTGCTACTCCATGCAAAACAGCGACTTCTTGTTCGGTCAAGGGATTGGGATGGGTCATCATGACTTCCATCAGCTCTGGAGAATATTCCTTGCGTCCCTCTAACACCGTATGCAGGGTTTGCATGAGTTCGGCGATGCTTCGCTCTTTCAATACATAGGCGTCGACTCCTGCTTTGACAGCTCGTTCAAAATAGCCTGGACGTTTAAAGGTTGTAACGATAACCACCTTTGTTTCAGGCACTTCTTGTTTGATCCACTCGAGCGCTTCTAGTCCTGTCTTGACTGGCATTTCGACGTCAAGGATGGCAATATCTACTGCTTCTTTCCCCAAAACCTCGATAGCCTCGGCTCCATTTTTTGCCTGCAAGACAGCCTCCACATCTGGTTGAAAGCTTAAGAGCTGACACATGGCGTCTCTCAGCATACTTTGATCTTCTGCGACTAATACTTTCATCTACTTTCTCTCCTTATAAGGCAGATGCACGCGCACCTCTGTGGGATCTTTCAAACTGACCAGCTCTACTTGCCCTGAGAAGGCTGCTGCACGGTCACGGACTGTATGAAGTTCATTTCCTTTTACAGTTGCAAATCCTTTACCGTCATCTCTAACTGTCAGGAGCAATTCCTGATCTGTACGTTCCAGCTTTAGATAGGCTTTTTCAGCTCTGGCATGCTTGATGATATTGGTCGCCAGTTCTAACAAAATCATAGCAGCCGTCGACTCTACATCCTGGGTCAAACTAGCCTTGTCCAACTGATTGTCAACTTGAACCTCAATGCCAGCAATTTCCAGCATCTTCTTGACAGTCTCAAGTTCTGAAGCTAGGGTCCGTGATTTCAGATTTTCCACAATGGTTCGCACTTCATTCATGGAATCCTTGCTGATCTGGTGAATTTCTTTTAATTCCTTTTCCACCTGTGGATAAGCCTCCATCTGAAACAACTGCAAGGCCAAATCTGTCTTGACACTGAGCATAGCAAAGGTATGTCCCAAGCTATCATGCAAATCCTGACCGATACGACTGCGTTCATTTTCAGCAAGCAATAGATTTATCTGGGCATTTTGCTTAGCCTGCGCTTCTTTCAAATCTTCCACAATCCGAATCCGAATCAAACCAAAAGTCATTAAATCGACAAAAGCAAGAATTACAAGTAGATAGAATAGAAACTCAACTTCGATTCTCTGAAAAATCAAAAGTTGGCCCACAACAAGGACTTGAGCAAGAAGAAAAGTCCAGACATGTAAAGACTTTAAACCACTTACGCCGAAATGATAAATTAAGAGATTGGAAAGGAAAAAGAAGAACCAGATATAATTTACAGCAACAAAGGCGGTGTTCCCAGCTACATAGACCAGCATGAAGCCCCAATATAGCCAAGATAGGCGCTGATTCTTAGTTGTTAAAACACCCAAATACGCCACTACAAATAGAATATCAATCAATAAATGCCAGGCAGAAAGCCACCCAGTCACTACAGGTAGGATGGGGAAAATCATAAAAATTAAACTGGCCCAAAACATATAGTGTATGCTTTTCAGTCTTTCAAGCATTAAGCATTCTCCTTATGACCTTGAAGGTAAATGGTCAAACCAAACAAAACTGTTGAAAAAACAAGTAGATAAACTGTGGCTGATAAATTGATGCCACCCTCGTTTAAGAAGGTCTTGAGCAACTCCATCAACTGATAAGTTGGTAGGCACTTTCCGATTGCTTGCATCCAATCTGGAAATAAAGAGATGGGCATCCAGAGTCCGCCTAAAACAGCCAAGCCTAGATAGAGAAGATTCCCCACGACAGACATCAGCTGACTAGAAGGCAAGAGTGTCAAGGTCAAGCCAAGCGCTACAAAAGCTACACTTCCTACTATCAGCAAAAGCGCAGCCCCAATCCAGCTTCCTAGAGGCATATCCACACCTCTGACCAAGTGCCCAACTGAGAAAACAACCAGGATTGAGACCAAATAATCAACCATCATACTTGTTATCTTTGATAGATAATATTCTACCATATTTACAGGGGTATGGCGCAATGTTTTCTGCCAGTTGTTGATTTTATCGGTATGTAAAACAGCTGGGAATGAAAACATAGCTGTCGACATCATGGAAAAAGCCGTCATGGAGATGAGGTAGTCGCGCATAAAATTAGCCGGTCCACCTGGTGTGTCCTGGTACATGCCTGAAAAGAATAAATAGAAGGCTGTCGGCATCCCTACGGATAACAGATAATAGACTAATTGTCGTTTGGTCAATAGAAATTCTATCTTGTTTAGTGCGATCCATCGTTTCATCTTAGTCATCTCCCTTTTGTGTTTCTTCAAAGATTGTATCCAGCAAGCTACGGTTATTGACTTCAATTTCTTGAATCCTACATCCTGCTTGCACTAACAGTTCCCAGAAAGCATCCGCTTCGCGTGTGACTACTTGCAGGGCATCTTGTTTTTGTGACCAGTTTTCAACCAGGTTAGACTGCTCAATGACTTCCTTGTAAGCCAGAGGTAGGATGAAGTGCTTTTCAATCTCCTCACTGCGCATGGCTAGAGGTGTCGTATCACGAATCAACTCTCCCTTATTCAAGACCAAGATCCGGTCCGCTGTATGCTCTACCTCTTCGATATAATGGGACGAATAGAGAATGGTGACTCCCTGCGCTTTTAGATCCTGGACAATTTCCCAAAAACGTTGACGGGTTGAAGTATCCATGGCAGCAGTTGGTTCATCTAAAAAGACAAGCTTTGGTCGGCCAATCAAGGTCAAGACAAAAGAGAAGAGACGCTTTTGCCCACCTGACAATTTTTCTGCCAATTGTTCTTTTTGTTGCTGGTCAAACTGCAATAGTTGATCGATTTCCTGGTTGCTCAAGGGATTTGGGTAAATGCTTTGAAAGAAAGCAATCAACTCTTTGACCTTTAATTTCTGAACGATGACATTTTCTTGAGGGAGGTAGGATCTAATATAGTCTAACTGAGAGCTCGTCACTGGCAAGCCTTGGATGGATACTTGACAGCTGGTGACCAGTTTATCTCCAAGCAAACAGTCCAAGAGTGTTGTCTTTCCAGCACCATTTGGCCCAATCAAGGCGACGCATTCACCTTCCGCTACCTCAAAGGAAATATCCTTCAAAATAGCTTTACCCTTGATGGTTTTATTTAGTCTTTCTACCTTAATCATGTTCATGATACTCTCCTTTCAGCCACTCCTTTCCCATCGGAAAGGCGATAAAAATCATAAATCCTAGACCCCAGGCACCGCGAATGGCTTGGTGAAGGAAGGCTTGATCAAACCAACCTGTAAACATTTCTACCAACCATACCACTAGTGACAGTCCAATAAAAAGATAGAGAATCGCTTTTTTCATTTTTCAAACTCCTTTTTCACATCTGAGACCAATTTCAAACCTTCTCGAATCAACCAAGACATGATTCCAAAGCTTGCAAACAATTCCCAAGGAAAATGATAGAAGCCTTCATCCATCCCAGAAAACATGAGATAAGTCATGACTCCTGCTGCTACTAAACTCATTGCGACAATTACTTTATGTTTCATTTTTTTCTTCCTCCATTTGATACATCTAGTATAATTCTTTGAAGGTAGAATCACTAGAAGCTTCTGTCATGAGGAGATATGACAAATGTCATTAAAAATGATGGAACAAAAATTACTAGATTGGATTGATTTTCTAGCCCCAATCACCTACTGGGTCCAAAACTCATTGCAAACCAAAAAGATCGGGAATCTTTTCCCGACCTCTTTCGTTTTCTATTTAATCTTTATTCCACACTGAAAAGATATGGATACACTGGTTGTTGACCTTGGTGGATTTCTACTTCTACATCTTCGAATTCTTCTGCGATTTCTTGGGCGATTTGGTTAGCCAATTCTTCACTTCCATCTTCACCGATATAGAAGGTTACGATTTCACTGTCTTCATCCAACATATGTTTCAAAGTTTCAGTCAGAGTTTGGTGCATATCAGGGTTTGATACGAGGATCTTACCATCAACCATACCCAGATTGTCATTTTCATGAATTTCCAAACCATCGATAGTCGTGTCACGAACTGCTGTTGTTACACTACCACTGACCACATCACCAAGAGCTGCAGTCATGCGTTCTTTATTTTCTTCGATAGACTTGCTTGGATCGAAGGCAAGAAGACTAGTCAATCCTTGAGGAAGGGTACGAGCTTCTACCACTACTGCTGGTTGTTCCAATACTTCAGCTGCAGATTGAGCTGCCATGAAGATATTTTTATTGTTTGGCAAGAAGATGATGTTGCGAGCATTGACTTGCTCAACGGCCTTGATAAAGTCTTCTGTTGAAGGGTTCATAGTTTGTCCACCTTCGATGACATAGTCCACACCTTGAGCACGGAAGATGTCTGCCAAGCCTTGTCCAGCTACTACTGCGATAAGAGCATATTCTTTTTCTTCAGCTGGTTTGCTAACTTTAGCTTCTTTTTCCACTTGTGCTTCGTGTTGGTTACGCATGTTATCGACTTTAACCTTAACCAAGCTACCATACTTGAGACCTTCTTGCATAACAAGACCTGGATCTTCTGTATGGACGTGAACTTTAACGATTTCATCGTCATTGACAACAAGAAGTGAATCCCCAAGTTCGTTCAAGTAGTTACGGAATTCTTCGTAGTCAAACTCTTTAGCATAAGTTGGGCCTTGTTTAAGGGCAACCATGATCTCCGTACAGTAACCAAAGGTGATGTCTTCTGTTGCCACATGTCCGGCTACAGATTTGTGGTGTTCTGCATTGATCATTTCACTCATGTTGGCTGGAGTCGCTACAAAGTCTTCAGAAGCGCTATATTCACCAGTAAGAGCTGAAAGGAAGCCTTCATAGATGAAGACCAAACCTTGACCACCTGAGTCTACAACTCCAACTTCCTTCAAGACTGGAAGCATATCTGGAGTCTTCGCAAGGGCTGTTTTAGCTCCTTCCAAGGCTGCACGCATAACCTCAATGGCATCGTCTGTCTGCTCGGCTTTCTTCTTAGCACCGATGGCAGCACCACGTGATACGGTCAAGATTGTTCCTTCAACTGGCTTCATAACAGCCTTGTAGGCTACTTCAACACCAGATTGGAAGGCAAGAGCTAGGTCTTTCCCTGTTAATTCATCTTTTTCCTTGATAGCTTGCGAAAATCCTCGGAAAAGTTGAGAAGTGATAACTCCTGAGTTTCCACGCGCACCCATCAAAAGACCTTTAGCCAAGATACTTGCAGCCTCACCAACTGTTGAAGCTGGTTTGTCTGCTACTTCTTTGGCACCATTTTCGATAGTCATTCCCATGTTTGTTCCTGTATCTCCATCTGGAACTGGGAAGACGTTCAATGAGTTGACATATTCGGCTTGCTTGTTCAAACGAGTAGATGCAGCCTGTACCATTTCTTGAAATAAGCTTGTAGTAATATTTGACACGATTATTCTCCTACAACTTTGATATTTTGAATGTAGACATTCACAGTTTGAGCAGTGATGCCAAGTTGGTTTTCCAAACTAAAGCGTACACGCTCTTGGATGTTTTTTGAGACTTCACTGATTTTTGTTCCGTAGCTCAACACGGTATATACATCAACTGCAATGCTACCATCTTCGGCCGCTTTTACAACGACACCTTTAGAATAATTTTCCTTCCCAAGGAGGGCTTGGAAATTATCTTTGAGGGCTTTCTTACTTGCCATACCGACCACACCAAAAATCTCAGTTGCTGCACCGCCTACAACGGTAGCAATCACTTCATCTGTTAGTTCGATTTGACCATCTTTTGTATTAATTTTTACAGTCATTTTTTCTACCTCAACTAGTTGATACTCTATTTTATCATATTTCAAGCCAAGTGTAAAAGCAGAATACTGTATCGGCGGATATTTGCGCCTTTTACAAGTGATTTTGAGCTTAGAGCAAAAGAAAAAGACCTGATGGCCTTTTACTCTTTATTAAACGCGTTCTACTTTACCTGATTTCAAAGCACGAGCTGAAGCCCAAACTTTTTTAGGTTTACCATCGATAAGTACAGTAACTTTTTGAAGGTTTGGTTTTACGGCACGTTTTGTTTGGTTCATCGCGTGTGAACGGTTGTTTCCTGATACAGTCTTACGACCTGTAAAGTAACATACTTTAGCCATTTGTGTTTTCCTCCTATTAGATCTAATATAGCGGATGTGCTAGCACCACATACTGTACTATGTTATCACACTTTCTCTTTTTTGGCAAGGGGATTGGAATATTTTTTTATTTAACGTAAACAACTCCTAGTTTCCCAAAAGCTACATCTCCACGGATAATCAAAGTTTTGCTGGTTGGGGCTACAGGGGCATCTGCCTTGGCCGCACCACAAAAAGTTTCCACCTTTAGATCTACTCTCCAGTGTTGAGGCACGTAGATAACTGCATTCCCAAAACCGACTTCGATATTCAGAGTAGCAAAATCACCTAACATCTCTGCATTGTCATAATAGATTTTGGCATTCCCAAATCCGACCTCAAACTCATCTTCTACCAATTCTTGGTCTTGCTTGTAAAATGTACCCGCCCCAAAAGCGACTTCCTTGTCTGTCAGAATGGTCTTTTCACCGTCATACCACCATTTTTTTCCATTCCAAGTTCTGTTAGAATGAGTGAGTGCGCTGACACCCATTACGATTAAAATACTTGCCCAGAACAATGATTGATTTGGAATCGGTAAAATGTCATAAAAATGATTAGCAATCATGAGGGCCACTAGGGCTGTAAAAGTGGCTGATGTCAGATGACGACGAAGCAAAGCTTCAATTGATTGATAGGCAAAAAATCCAATACCAATCAAAGGCCAGATATGCCCTCCCAGAGAAGGGATTCCAAAATTCCCCTGCAATAACACTAAAGCTGCCAATACTAGCAACACAATACCAAATGCTTTCTTTTTCATGTTCTTACCTCATGTTTCTTAGATTTTCTTTTAGGAGGGATTGATAGTGCCGTGACACGTGAACCTCCTTGTGGGTCTGATAAAAGGAAATAGTTCCTGTTCCTGAAAAGGACTTATCAACCGAGTAAACTTGCCGGATATTGGCAATGGTCGACTTGGATACCCGACTGAAATAGCGGGGCAGGATGGACTCTAGTTCATAAAGCTTGAGCCGAACCTCGTAGGCTTCTTTCTGGGTATGGGCGTAAATCTTGCTACCTTCCGTCTCAAAGAAGAGGATTTCTGCCAAGTCTAAGTAGTACTCACCCGTCCCCTTGTAAAAGATCAACCTAGGAGCCTTGGTTTCTTGCAAGAGTCGTTGCAAGTCAGCTATTTCATCTGTCAGGGCTGCAGCCTTGATGACAATCTCTGTCTCAGTTAATTCACTATCAATCTCGATTCGTAACTTCATCCTATCTCCTTTCTGCATCTACTATACCAAAGGCCAGAAGACTTTACAAGGGCAAAAAAGCAAGTGGTCGCTTTTGACCCGTAAGTGGTTACGAGGCCAAGCCCACTTGCTTTGCTTTTTAGAAAATAAAGAAAAGAATTCCCAAGAGGAGACCACAGGCGTAGCCAACTAAAACATCCTTGGGATAATGAACACCACCTAAAACCCGCACAAAGCCGAGAAGAGCTGATAAGACCAACAAAATCAACCCCACAGGCAGATTTGCATGCAGGCAAGCCATGGAAATGATGGTTGCTGAAAAAACATGGCGACTAGGCATTGAATTCCCAGAGCTGTCCTTGTCTAGTAGTGGGACAATTTCCCAAGTTTCATAAGGACGCGGTTGATTGATCCACTTACGAACTAGCGTCAATAGGACAAAGCCAAAAGCTGGAACTAAAATATAAACAGAAAGGTCTTTCCCGATCCCTTCACCTACAAAGTTTGTTCCCAACAAGGTCAAGTAAGCTAAGGGCATCAGGACTGTCATCATGCGATTAAAGACTCGCATCAATTGCAAAAGATGTGGATGTCGAAGAAGACCTGATTTCCTCTTCTCGTACCATTCTTGATAGTTTTTCATTTCTATTTCTCATACTTTTCTAGGACCTGCTGGGCTGTTTTCCCCTTGGCAAGCCAGTCTACTAATTTGTCCAGACGACGGATTTCCTGCATCAGAGTATCCTCAATTTCCTCAATACGAACCCCACAAATCTTTCCTGTAATCGCTATCCGTTCAGGAGCATAAGACGGCGCCTGTCGAAAAAAATCTCCATAAGTAAGGTCTTTATTCAGACAAGTGAGGATGTCACTCACTTCATAACCTGTCAGCCAACTGGTCACTTGGTGAACGGATTCTGCCCTTCCACCCTTTCGCTCAACTTTTGCGATCAAGGCTTGATAGACCGCAGAAAAATTCATATTGTATAATTTCTGACTCATACTCTCCTCTTTCTATTATACCAGTATAAAGAAGAAAAAGAAGGCCGTCAAGCCTTCTTTTGAATTACTATTCTTCTACTTAGTCTTCTATAAATTGACTATTGTAGAGGTCGGCATAGAAACCACCTTGAGCCATGAGTTCCTCATGATTGCCTTGCTCGATGATGTTTCCTTCTTTCATGACCAGAATCAAGTCAGCATTACGGATTGTTGATAAACGGTGGGCGATGACAAAGGATGTGCGTCCCTCCATCAAACGGTCCATAGCCTTTTGAATCAACTCCTCCGTACGAGTATCGACTGAGGATGTTGCTTCATCCAGAATCAAGAGCGGAGCATCCTTGAGCAGAGCACGAGCAATGGTCAAGAGTTGTTTCTGTCCGACTGACAAGGTCACTGTATCATCTAAGACTGTATCGTATCCATCAGGTAAGGTTGTGATAAAGTGGTGAATCCCTACTGCTTTGGCAGCTTCAATCACACGTTCATCACTGATACCTGTTTGATTGTAAATGAGATTGTCACGAATGGTTCCTTCAAAGAGCCAGGTATCCTGCAAGACCATTGAAAAGGCATCGTGTACTTCTGAGCGCTTCATAGCCTTGGTATCCACACCATCAATGCGAATACTTCCCTTATCAATCTCATAGAATTTCATCAAGAGGTTAACTATGGTAGTTTTCCCAGCACCAGTTGGTCCGACAATCGCGACCTTTTGACCTGCATGAGCTGTCGCAGAAAAGTCATGAATGATCGTTCGCTCCGGTGTGTAGCCAAATGAAACTCTGTCAAAGACCACTTCACCCTTCATGTTGGTCAATTGTCTTTCCTTATGAGATTCATCTTCCATTTCCTCTTCACCTAGAAATTCGAAGACACGAGTCATGGCTGCACTAGCTTGTTGTAAGCTGGTGATTCCTTGGGCAATCTGTGATAAGGGTTGCGAGAAGGTTCGAACATAAACCATGAAGGCTACAATAATCCCGATACTGATATACCCTTCAAGAGCCAAGGCAGCACCGACGATAATGACTAGAACATAACTAAAGTTGCCTACAAAGACCATGGCAGGCATCATAATTCCAGAGATAAACTGAGATTTCCAGATGCTATCATGTAGATTCTGATTCAAGCCTGCAAATGTATCTTTTGTTGGTTCCACAGCATTATAGCTGGTCACCACATTGTGGCCAGAGTACATTTCTTCCACATAGCCATTTACAGCTGCTAGGTTATTTTGTTGAGCTTTAAAGTAGCCTTGAGATTTAGCCATAATCACTGAGACCGCCGCAAATCCAACAAGGGTTGAAACAACGGTTACCAGTGCCAAAATCCAGTTCATACCAAACATGGTAATCAAAACAGCAATCAGTAAAAAGCTAGCTGAAAGAACTGTCCCAAGGCTTTGGTTAAGAGACTGAGCTGCTGTATCAACGTCATTAGTCACACGAGAAAGGGTGTCCCCTTGAGAATGACGGTCAAAATAAGCAAGTGGCAAGCGATTGATTTTCTCAGCAATAGCTGTCCGCAAACGTTTTGAGAAATGTTGGATACTGGTTGAAAAAATGTAGGCTTGCGTATAGTTCAGGATAATCCCAAGCACATAGAGGATAACCAAAAAGCTAGCAATACTTGAGACAGCCTCTAGATCAATCTCTGTCATTAACCCATCTGAAATCAAATTGGTAATTTCTTTGATCTTAGTTGGTCCATAAACCGTGATAATACTTGAACAGATAGCCGCCACAACTGCGATTAGTAGGGGAAGTTGGAGACCTGCTAGAAAAGGTCTACACTGTTTCCATAAGGACATTTTCTTATTTTCCATGTTCCAATTCCTCCTTCGATAGTTGTGAATAGGCAATTTCTTGGTATACTTCATTGCTTGCAAGAAGTTCCTTGTGGGTGCCTTGTCCCACGACTTTACCTTGATCCAAGACTAAGATCAGGTCTGCATCCATAATGGTTGAAATGCGTTGGGCAACGATTAACTTGGTCATGGATTGTGTTTTTTCAGCTAATACTTGACGCAAGATACAATCTGTCTTGTAGTCCAAGGCTGAGAATGAATCATCAAAAATGAGAATCTCTGGCTTCCGAGCCAAGGCGCGTGCAATGGCCAGACGTTGTCTCTGTCCACCTGAGAAGTTGGTCCCGCCTTGAGCTACTTCTGAGTCAAGACCGGCTTCCTTATCCTCTATAAAGTTTTTAGATTGAGCCAATTCCAAAGCTTGCCACATGGCCGTCTCACTTAGTGGTGTTTCTTGACTCTTACCAAAGTCGAGATTGCCCTTAACATCTCCAGAAAAGAGCACAGCTTTTTGTGGGATATAGCCAACTTTATTACGCAAATCTTCTAAGTCATAATTCTGAACATTGACGCCGTCTACTAGAATTTCTCCCTCTGATACATCATAAAAACGGGGCAAGAGGTTCACAAGAGTAGATTTACCAGAACCGGTTGAGCCGATAAAGGCAATGGTTTGCCCTGCTTCTGCCTTGAAGCTGACATGTTCCACAACTGCTTCTGAGTTTTTAGAGTAACGGAAGGTTACGTCGCGGTATTCCACTTGACCTTTTACAGAAGAGTTTGCTGTCTGTGGGTGACTAGGATTTTCAATAGAGGAATGAAGGTCCAAGACTTGATTGATACGACCTGCAGAAACCAAGGTACGAGGCAAGACGATAAAGAGAGCACCCATGAGTAAGAAGCCCATTACCACTTGCATAGCATAGGACATGAAGACCACCATATCGCTAAAGAAGGGTAGACGCTCTGTCAAGCTAGCGTCGTTGATAAGATAAGCACCAATCCAGTAAATAGCCAAGATCAAACCACTGGAAATTGCCTGCATAATTGGGTTCATAATGGCCATTAAGCGACTGACAAAGAGATTGAGTCGTGTGACTTCATCATTGGCTTCTTCGAATTTCTTATCTTGATATTCCTCAGCATTGTATGCACGAACAACCCGAATCCCTGTCAAACTTTCACGAGTGATGCTATTGAGTTTATCTGTCAATTTTTGAATGACAGATTGTTTAGGAAAGGCCAAAGTCATCAAGACAGTTGTCATCAGAACATTGACAATGACTGCCACCACTACTGCCCAAATCCAGTATTCAGACTTGCCAAGTATTTTACCAATGGCCCAAATAGCCATGATAGGACCACGAGTGACCACTTGGAGTCCCATGGTAAAGAGCATCTGAATCTGCGTGATATCATTAGTCGTCCGAGTCAATAGACTGGGAATTGAAAAACGTTTAATTTCTGTCTGGGAGTAATCCAAAACACGATTAAAAATATCGCTTCGTAGATGAGCCGTATAGGATGCTGCAACTCGAGCGGCAAAAAATCCAACTGTTACAGATGATAGGAAGGCTAAGAATGACAAACCCATCATCTTAGTTGCTGGCGACCAAAGGTCTCCCAACTCCGTACCTGACGTTCCGAGTAATTCTGTTATTTTTGAAACGTAAGTCGGTACTTCTAACTCTAGATAGACCGAGCAACAGGTAAAGAGAACAGTTATTAGAATCATGCCCCACTCTTTTCCTGTGATACGCTTAGCGAGTTTCTTCATTCTTACCTCCTATTTTTTCTACATTTGCTTGTAGTTGGCCCATGACTTCTTCAAAAATAGCGAGATTCTCTTCGGAAATGCCATCAAGCAAACTACGGTTCATTCGATCAAAGAATGATTTGATTTGTTTCATCTGAGAGCGTGATTTTTCGGTCAAGTGAACAAATTTCGCCCGTTTATCACTTGGACTCACCTCCAACTCTACCAAACCGTTTTGCACCATACGCTTGACCAAATTACTAGCAACTGACTTGGTAATATTGAATTCTTGTTCAATATCCTTGATGAGTGTTAATTCTTGTTCATGCTCACGACGATCTAAAAAACGAATGACCTGCCCTTGCGGACCACCCATAAATTCAATACCACAACGCTTGGCTTCCTTTTGTACCATCAGATGTAACTGGTGACCAAAACGTTTAAAAACCAACATCGGTTTATCCATGCTATCTCCCTTCTAAATAAAAATAGTTCTCTTGAGAACAATTAAGTTTCCATGAGAACTATTTTATCATTTTCAGAAAAGATGTCAAGAAAAAAGTTTCTATGAGAACTATCTCGGTATAAATTGACATCAGCTCTTATTTTATCTATAATAAACACTATCTCACACGAACACAAATCCAGTTTACTAGAAATGAGAAATTCACACATGAAACAAAAAGAACAGAAACTCTTAGGAATCCTTGCCATCATCTTTGGAGCCCTGGCGCTTCTTGGTTCTTGGATACCTATCGTCAACATCCTATCATTTTTCCTTGCCATTGCCACTTTGATTTTAGGAGTTTCTGGCATTGCCCTCAATCTCAGAAACCGTAAAACATTGGCTATCATCGGGACAACCCTAGGTCTTATTTCCATTGTCCTTGTTTTAACAACTCAAGTTCTATCTACTCATGTCTTTACTGACCTTGCCAGAACCTTTAGTCACCCCTATAGAAACATCACTTCTTCGACTGATACTGAGGATTATGGTGAACTTCCTGATAGTAGTACAGACGAGGGGAATGACGAGGAGGATACTGAATTCTTCACTTGGAGCCAGGAACAGTTCGATGCCTTGGTAGAAGGGGACACTTCTGATAGCGGGAAAGGTGGCAGCAACTACAAAGATATTATCAGGAAACACGGAATCCCAGATTCAGAAACAGATTCAGTCATGGGAGACTATGAAATAAAAAGAATCACCTATCTCTCCATCAGTTCAGATCCTAAGACAGTTGTGCTCACCTTCGTAAAACAAGAAAATGGCCAGTTTCTTCTGATCCGTAAATTCGCCATCGGACTGGACCGCAAAGAACAATCTGATTCTGGAGTGAAAATTTAACATAACTAAAAAGGTGCTGGGAATAGCAATCGGTAGACCAAGTCTCGATCTCTAAATCCCAGCACCACGATATTTCCACAATCCATTGGATTATAGACGATTATAGATAACTAATAACGTTTTGGGCAAAAGAGATTTTTGTCTCTTTCTTACCCCTTTTGTCATCACAAGATAAACAAACCCCTTGAAAATATTGAATGTTCAAAGGGGTTATTTTCATTCTTAGAATCCGTCTACGTTCGTGTAGATTTTTTGTACGTCTTCGTCGTCTTCAAGGACTCCGTAGAGTTTTTCAAATGTTTCCAAATCTTCACCTGACAACTCAACTTCTGATTGAGGAATCATTTCCAATTCAGTTACTTGGAATTCTTCAATACCAGACTCACGCAAAGCAACGATAGCCTTGTGAAGGTCAGTTGGTGCAGTGTAGACAGTGATTGTTCCTTCTTCTGCTTCTACATCATCTACATCAACATCTGCTTCAAGCAAGAGTTCAAAAATAGCATCAGCATCGTCACCTGCAAATACGATAACACCCTTGTTGTCAAAGAGATAAGATACAGAACCTGAAGCTCCCATATTTCCGCCGTTTTTACCAAAGGCAGCACGCACGTTGGCAGCTGTACGGTTAACGTTTGAAGTCAAAGTATCAACGATCAACATAGAACCATTTGGTCCGAAACCTTCGTAACGACCTTCTGTAAAGGTTTCGTCTGTGTTTCCTTTTGCTTTATCGATAGCCTTATCAATAACGTGTTTTGGCACTTGCGCTTGTTTGGCACGATCGACAACGAATTTCAAAGCAGTGTTTAATTCTGGATCTGGTTCACCTTTTTTAGCTGCTACATAGATTTCTACACCAAATTTTGCATATACTTTAGAGTTAGCTCCATCTTTAGCTGTTTTCTTAGCTACGATATTGGCCCATTTACGTCCCATTAGGAATCTCCTTTTTTCACATTTTAATCTTTCTTATTATAACACAAGTCTACCTGATTTTCACTAGAGGAAATAGATTTTCTTTTGTAAATCAAGCTAGGATTTCCCACCAGCAACCAAGATTTTCTTGCCTTCTTTGATCCATGGATGCTTGGAAAGTGAGAAGTAAAGTTGAGCAGTCATAACTAGCCAGAGAAGGGGCTCACATAGAATCACACCTGTATAGCCTGTCCAAGGAATAATCCAAGCCACAAACACGATTTTCCCAAATAACTCGATAAAGCTAGATACGAGAGGTAGGAACTTTTGACCTAGCCCTTGTAAGCTATTCCTATAGATCAATAAAAGACTCAAAAATGGATAGAATACAGAACTGATGCGTAGGTATAAAGTCCCATTTTCAATCAAGTAGCCGTCTGTCGAACTTGCCAGGAAAGAAACCAGAGAAGGACTTGCAAAAAATAGGAAAATACAGGCAAAGCTCGCCCAAGCCATACTGATATAACTCCCTAGTCGAAGACCGTGAACAATACGTTCTGGACGTTTTGCCCCAAAGTTTTGAGAGATAAATGTGGTCATAGAGGCTGAAATAGCCGTCATTGGCAATAAGGCAAAGGCCATGATTCGGCGTGCTGCCGTCTGAGCGCTGATAATGACTGCTCCAAAACTATTGACAGAGGATTGCAAAATAACACTTCCGACAGAGACGATTGAACCCATCAAGCCCATGGCTAGCCCCTGCTCCAAAAGATCAATATAGAGAGCCTTATTCCATCTGAAATCTTTCCACCTAGGAAGGAGCTCTGGAACACTCTTTCGGATATAGAGATAACAAAGGATAGCTGACAAGCCCTGGGAGATAATGGTTGCAAGACCAGCAGATTGAACACCTAACTGCAATTGTGTAATAAAATACAAATCCAGAATGACATTAACGATGGCTGAGAAAATAAGAAAACCAAGCGCAGCAAGACTATCACCAACAGAGCGTAGCAAACCTGCAAAAAGATTATAAGCAAAGCTCACTCCCACACAGCTAACAATCATGGAGATATATTCATAGGACTGAGGAAGAATTTCTGCAGGTGTTTCTAGGTACTGTAAGAGTGGATAAAGACCAAAAAAGCCCATCAACATGACAAGCACACTCAAGATAATCCCTAAAATCCAAGTTGCTGCGACAGCTTCCTTAATCTTTTCAAAATTACGAGCGCCGTAGAGACGTGCAATAACAACCCCCATCCCATTTCCAACACCGAGGGCAAAGCCGATAATCAAATCAAAAATGGCTGTCGTTGCTCCGACTGCCGCCAAGGAATCTTGCCCTAAAAAACGCCCAACAATCAAGATATCAGCCGTATTGTAAAGTTGCTGAAAGATATTGGACAGTAGAATCGGTAATGCAAAACTAATTAGCGCAGGAAGGATGGGACCATGAATCAGGTCCACCGTTGATTTTTTATTCATAAGGCTATTATATCAGCTTTCTAGTAGGGGAACAAGGGAGTTTGGATAAGAAAGCGTTGCCTAGATACAAACAATCTGGTATAATCGTGACAGAAAAGGAGGCTATGTATGAGCTTAACCAGCCAGTTAATTACAGATATATTCCCAGACCTTGAGAAAGTTGACCAATTAAACAAGGAAGCCTTTCCTGAAGAAGAACGGGTCCCTTTGGAAGAATTTTTAAGTTACCAAGATAGAGATGACGCTCACTTTTTCGCTTTCTATAACGAGGAAGAATTTGTCGGCTTCGCTTTTGCCATTTCCAACCAAAAAGCTTTCTACATTAGCTTCTTTGCCATTATGCCCCATCTACGTAGTCATGGCTACGGGAGAGAAATCATTGAAAAACTCATTGATTTTTACCAACGTACCATGATTCTTGAAGTGGAGCGTTTGGACGAGGATTGTGATAACCTCGAACAACGAAAAGCTCGCATGGACTTCTACCTACAAAATGGTTTTAAAACTGCCAACGCTCTATTAGAATACGAGGGTATGAGCTTTGAAATTCTCTATCGCGGTGACCATTTTGATGAAGAAGCCTATCGCAATATCTTTCAAAAATTGCAAGAAGAGAATTACTTTGACTTCCACATTGAGTACCGTCGCTTTAGTGAACACTAATCTAGATTGCAACTTTGAATCTCCATTAAAGATTTGTAATTTTCTCTATAACCGATATACAATCACCTGTCGCAGGTGATTTTTTATTTTTCCCAAAGAAGATGAAAATTTGAAAAAAACTATCCCCAGCTCATCATAAATAAGGCTGAAACAATTTTGTTTCAGCCTTATCATGATTTATCTTATAAAGATGCACTAAGTTTACGCTTCTGTTCCAGCTTCTGGCATGATGAGCCAAAGAATGAGGTAAGCAAGAATTCCTGATCCACCTAGCAATGTAAAGAGAATCCAAATAGCACGAACCAATGTTTGGTCCATATCTAAATAGTCAGCAAGACCTGCACAAACACCAGCAATTTTTTTATCTTGAACGTTACGAACTAGACGTTTTTCCATAATAATCTCCTAATACTAATTTTTCTTTTAATTTATTTTATCATCAAATCAAATCTTTTTCAATAGGCTTTCTGCTTTTTATCTGAAGATGCTAGTTTTAGCAAATCTTAAGCTCACATTGTTTCAATTCCTTAGTCCAAGATAACAGAAAAAGTGGGGATTCCTCCGCCACTTTTACTTTTTAATCTTCAATTTCGATTTCAAGATCATCGCCAAGGTCAAGAGTCACTTCTTGATTAGCTACTTCTGATTCCACAGGTGCAACTTTTTCATCAGCTACCGCATCATCTTCAATCAAGCCAAACTTGACACGAACTTGGTGGTCAATCTCGTCAAAGACTTCTGGGTGATCCGCCAAGTATTTCTTAGCATTTTCAGAACCTTGACCGATCTTTTCGTCTTTATAAGAGTACCATGCTCCTGCCTTCTTGATGATGTCAAGATCACTTGCAATCTTCAAAAGCTCACCAGTTCTTGAAATTCCTTCACCATACATGATTTCAACAAAGGCTTCTTTGAATGGTGGAGCTACCTTGTTTTTAACAACCTTAATCTTGGTTTCCTTACCTACGCTCGTATCTTTTTGGTCACCAGTTCCCTTGATTTGTGTGCTTCCACGAACATCCAAACGAACAGAAGCGTAGAATTTAAGGGCACGTCCACCAGGAGTTGTCTCTGGATTACCAAACATAACTCCTACTTTTTCACGCAATTGGTTAATGAAGATAGCGATTGTCTTAGTCTTATTAATAGAAGCTCCGAGTTTACGCATAGCCTGGCTCATCATACGAGCTTGAAGACCAACGTGGCTATCTCCGATATCTCCATCGATTTCTGCACGAGGTACAAGGGCAGCAACTGAGTCGATAACAACAAGATCAACTGCACCTGAGTCAATCAATTTCCCAGCAATTTCAAGACCTTGCTCACCTGAATCTGGTTGTGACAAGAGCAATTCATCGATATTAACACCAAGCGCTGCTGCATAGGCTGGATCAAGAGCGTGCTCCGCATCGATAAAGGCAGCAATTCCGCCTTCTTTTTGCGCTTGCGCTACCGCATGAAGGGCAACCGTTGTCTTACCTGATGATTCTGGCCCGTAGATTTCGATGATACGTCCCTTTGGATAACCACCTGATCCGAGTGCGATATCAAGAGCCAAAGAACCTGAGCTCATCACTTGGACCTTTTGCTCTGCACGTTCACCCAAGCGCATGATTGATCCCTTACCGAAATCTTTTTCAATCAATTTAAGGGCATCGTTTAGGGCTTTTTCACGATCAGCACCAAATTTTTTGCCAATTTCGTCTAATTTTTTTGTTGGTTTTTTCGCCATTATATTCTCCTGTATTCTAATAGTCCTTAGACCTTCTTCTATTATAACAAATCTCCAGCACTTAATAAAGCTTTGCGAACTAGGTTAAAGGCATGTAAGACTGCAATTTCTCGCACATCTGCACGACTTCTACCTGCGATATTGGCCTGGATAACTTCTGTCCCCGAAGCTTGCGCCAAAGCGATAAAGACGGTACCTGCTGGATGTCCTTCTAGACTATCTGGTCCAGCCACTCCTGTCAAACTAATTCCAAAATCTGACTGGGTCTTGATTCGTGCCTGTTCAGCCATTTTTTCAGCAGTAAAGGCTGAGACGACTCCGTGTTTTTCCAATTCAGCATGTGGAATATCAAGCATCTTAGCTTTTTCTTCAAGGCTATAGGTCACAAAACCACCTTTAAAGATAGCAGATACACCTGAGAAATCAGCCAAAGTAGCTTGAAAAAGACCTGCAGTCAAGCTTTCTGCTGCAGTGATAGTTTTCTTTTGCTTTTTCAACTCTTCTACTACCAGGCTAGCCAAGCTGGTTTCTTCCCCATAGCCATAGCAAATTTCTCGAAGTGAAACACCCTCAAAAGTTTCTCTTTCAAGGATTTTTTGTTCTAAAGTATCTAGAACACGATCCGCTTCTTCTTGACTCTTAGCCTTGGTCGATAAGCGAAGCGTCACTTCCCCAGTTTTAGCATAAGGTGCCAAGGTTGGATCCGTCTGCTGGTCAATCAAATCTGATAGAATGGTCACTAGCTGGCTCTCACCAATCCCAAAGAAACGTAGCACACGTGAATAGAGCTTAGATCCCGTTGTCAATCTTGGAAGCAACTCATTTAAAACCATAGGTTTCAATTCACTTGGAGGTCCTGGTAGAACGACGTAGGTTACCCCAGCCACCTCGATCATGCCACCGACTGCCAGTCCTGTTTCGTTTGGTAATGGAGTTGAACCTTGAACGATTTGAGCCTGGCGTTCATTATTTGGAGTTCTAGCATAGTCTGGTCGATGAGCAAAAAAGTCATCTAGCTTAGCCTGAGCCTGAGGATCAAAAGTCAAGTCACGTCCTAAAAATTGGGCCAAAGTTTGCTTGGTCAAATCATCTTCCGTTGGCCCCAAGCCACCTGTTAAAATAACTAGACTACTGCGATTCTGAGCAATTTCTAACAAGGATAAGAGACGAGCCTCGTTATCTCCTACAGCTGTCTGAAAATAGACATCTACACCGATTTCAGCCAACTTTTCAGACAAGAATTGCGCATTGGTATTGACAATCTGACCTGTCAAAATCTCTGTTCCAACAGCTATAATTTCTGCTTTCATTTTTTCCTCCTACTTACCTATTCGGATTTCTTTGAAAAAATCGCAGGATAATTCCTACGATTTGATGAATAGTTTCCTATTATTCTAACTCTTCTACTGCAACACTAGTAGATTGAGGCAACTGACCCTGACCATAAAGATTCTCATACAAGACTACGTTGGTCTCCAAATTCGTAACTTCTGGTTGCCCGAGTGAACGGCGTAAAAGATTTTGCATCTCTAACATATGCTCAGATGTCACGATTTGGTAAGATGTCCCTTGAAGCATTGCATCCTCTCCACGCAATTGTTGAGACTCAATATTCTTAAACGAATCTTGATAACCCATCAACTGAGGAATCGTTGTTGTTGTAATCTCGATATTTGTCTGCATATTGTCACTAAGAGCCTTCAGAATCTCTTGATAGTGACTCACACTGTTCAGACTAAGAATCTTCTCAACAACTTTTTGAATCACTTCACGCTGACGTTTTTGACGACCATAGTCTCCTTCTGGATCCTGATAACGCATACGTGAATAAACAAGGGCTTCTTCACCATTTAGCTTCTGTTCACCAACACCGATAGAAATTGTATTAAATGGTTCCTGATCTTGGATAGAGATTGGGAAACCTAGAGTGTTGTTCACTGTAATTCCACCTACTGCATCAACCATTCTTTGAAGTCCATGCATGTTGACCATCACATAACGGTCAATATGGATATTCATCATTTTTTGAATCGTTGAAATAGACAACTCTGCTCCACCATTGGCGTAGGCGGCATTGAGTTTAGCCTCCATTACACTACCATCTGGCTGCTGGATTTGTGTGAGAATATCACGCTCCAAACTCATCATGACTGTCTTCTTGGTTTTAGGATTCACTGTCACCAAGATCATTGAATCACTATTACCAGCCCATGGATCTGTACGTTCAACATTCCCTGTGTCCACTCCCATAAGCAAGATCGTCAGAGGTTCGGTCGCTTCAATGACCTTGGTTTCTTCTCCGATTTTTTTATAAGTTTTGGCCAAAGTCTGTGTACTCTGTTGGTAGATCGTATAGGCATAAGCTCCCACACCAAGTACTGTCACAAGAACAAAGCCTAAAAACATTCCGATTATCTTTTTTGCCATACTTTTATTCATCTATCAGTTGACCCATCAGGTAAACATCTAGAAACTCTCCTCCTTCTATACAAGCACCACGTTCCTGTAATCCTTCTATGTTAAAGCCCATTTTTTCATACAGATGTACCGCAGCAAGATTTCTTTTTTGAACTGTCAATTGTAACCGTCGAATACTACCACTTGATTTGGCCCATTCAATAGTTTCTTCCATCAAGATACTACCGAGACCATTTCCCCAGTAAGCTTTTTTTATTCCTAAAAAGACATCTCCAATATGACGGACTCGCGGACGTTGATCAGCTGTTGTATTGATGATTCCTACTAACTCATCATTCAAAAAAGCGAGTAGGGTAATTTGATTATCCGACTGGGCCTGCTTATCCAAAAAATGTTGCATTTCAGACTCACTCATTGCAATCCCATTTTCATCCAGACTGGTAAAACTAGTCTCTTGACCAATTTGATCTAAGAGAGCAATGACCGCTGAAGCATCCTGGGCTTCCGCTTCACGGATTAAAAGATCATACTCCATCCGTCAATCCTTTCAAAAGTTCTGTCGCTCTTTGGCCATGAGCATGAAAGACGATTTCTCGGCCCTCATCTTTTTTAAGGATTTCTAACTCCAGATAATCTGATGGAAGATTTTCCCCCAATAGATGTCCCCACTCAATAACCGTTACACCTGAACCAAAAAGGAATTCATCCAAGTCGATAGAATCTGCATCCCCTTCGATGCGATAAACATCTAAGTGATACATGGGTAGACGTCCTTCATATTCTCTAACAATGGTATAAGTAGGACTCTTAATCATTTGATGAATGCCTAATCCCTTAGCCAGACCCTTTGTTAGCGTTGTTTTCCCAGCACCTAATTCACCAGTCAAAATCAACACATCATTTTTTTCTAACAAATGCCCTAAGTCTTCCCCAAGTGCAATCAACTCATCTTCATTTTTTGTGTACATGTATTTATTATACCAAAAAGTTTTATTTTGTGATATTTCCATCAACAAAAAAAGAGGAGACTCCCCTCTTTTTTTGTTTTTGTCATTAGTTAAGAGCCATACTGATGTAGTTCAAGATAAACAAGGCATCCAAAATCCAAATCATGACATGCACATCTTTCACTTGACCTTTGACAACCTTCGTCAAAGTATAAGTTAAGAAACCAACGGCAATCCCTTGTGTGATTGAGTAGCTGAATCCCATAAAGATAGATGTGAAGAAAGCTGGAACAGCTTCAGCCATATCATCCCAAGGGATATTTTTCAAGTTAGAAAGCATCATAATTCCGACGATGATCAAAATTGGTGCAGTTGCAGCTGTTGGAACAATTGCTAGAAGTGGGCTAAAGAAGCTTGATAGGGCAAAACAGATGGCAACAACCAAAGCTGTCAAACCAGTACGTCCACCAGCACCGATACCCGCTGCAGACTCAACATAAGTTGTAACGTTTGAAGTACCTGCAATAGCACCTACTGAAGTTGCCACCAAGTCAGAGTAAAGAGCCTTATCCAATTTAGCTGACTCATGGTTTTCACCACTTGTTGCAATGATACCAACTTTTTCACCAGTACCGATAAGAGTACCGATAGTATCAAAAATATCTGTCAATGAGAAAGCAAGAATGGCCATCAAGGTTTCTGGTAAACGAGAAGTGTTTGAAATCAGAGATCCCAATCCTTCTGAACCAATAGCAGCACCAAACAAAGTTCCTAGGTCGTTAACTGCTGATGAAAGATTATTGCTTGCAAAGTCAATGCTAGACAAATCAACAAGACCAACAGCAATGGCAAGAACTGTCGTTGTCAAAATAGAAAGGATGATACCACCTTTGATTCCCTTAACAACGAAGAAGATAGTAATGGCAAGACCTGCAAGAGCTACCAAGACAGCTGGAGTGTTGAAGTCTACCAATCCTGGAACAGCTGCTGAGTTTGCAGTAAGTGCTGCTTGAGCCTTATCTGCTCCTTCACCTGCTACTGTATAGGTACCTGGGTCAATCGAGAATTTCAAGAGACCAGCATTCTTAATCCCAACATAAGCAAGGAAAACCCCAATACCAGCTGAAATCGCTGAACGAAGAGTTGTAGGAATAGATTCGATGATCATTTTACGAACATTGGTCAATGTAATAATCAATGAAATAATCCCACAGATGAAGACCATCCCAAGGGCTTCTTGCCATTTATAACCCATCCCAAATACGACGGTAAATGTGAAGAAGGCATTTAGTCCCATACCTGGAGCTTGCGCATATGGCAAGTTAGCATAGAAGGCCATCATCAAAGTTCCCACAACAGAACCGATAATTGTCGCCAAGAATACACCCTGAACAGGCATTCCTGTTTGTGAAAGCATTTGAGGGTTTACAAAGAGAATATAACTCATTGCAAAGAAAGTTGTTAAACCAGCAAGAACCTCTGTACGGACATCTGTCCCGTGCTCTTTTAGTTTAAATAGTTTGTCCATTTTTAATCTCCTTTGTCATTTTACGAACAATACTACTATTATATCACCAATCATTCATCTTTTCAAGATGTTTTTTCTAATTTTAAAAATTCTTATAAGATATTATTCTCCCTATTTTCGCTTATTATCAGCTTTTCTAGTCACTTTCTGATATAATAGAAAACATCTTATCTGAAACTAGATTCGGGAGGATTTTATGACTAAAAAAATGATTGCCGTCGATTTGGACGGAACCTTGCTCAACTCTGAAAGCAAACTTTCTGATTTTACTATTGAAACGATTAAGAAAATCTCTAAAAAAGGCCACCAAGTTGTTATCGCAACTGGTCGCCCTTACCGTATGGCCAAAGATTTTTATGATCAACTTGAACTTGAAACCCCTATGATCAACTTCAACGGTTCACTCACTCATCTGCCAGGTAAGACTTGGAAACATGAAAAGTGTCTGACTGTGGACAAAAAATACCTCTTGGATATCGTGAAACGAAAAGAGGAGATCGAGGCAGACTTTATCGCAGGTGAATACCGTAAAAAGTTTTACATTACAGCCCCAGACAAAGAAATTGCCAACCCTAAATTATTTGGTGTTGAAAACTTTCGCCCTGAAAATCAATTCCAGTCTGACTTAGTGACCAAGGGGCCTAACTGCATTTTATTACAAACTAGGGCAGACGATAAATATGCACTAGCTGAAGAGATGAACAGCTTTTACAAGCACCAACTCAATATTAACACTTGGGGTGGCCCTTTGAACATTCTCGAATGTACTCCCAAAGGAGTTCACAAGGCCTTTGCCCTCGAATATCTTCTCAAGGTCATGAATATAGACAAACAGAATTTGATTGCCTTTGGTGACGAACATAATGACCAAGAAATGCTTTCTTTTGCAAGTAAAGGCTATGCTATGAAAAACGCAAATCCTGCTCTGTTACCTTTCGCAGACGAGCAATTACCATTGACCAACGAAGAAGATGGCGTCGCTCACTTTTTACAGGAACGATTTCTTTAATTTCCCTCATTCTATACTTTTGGGGTAGGCATTAGCTACCTTAAGAGTATGGAATTTTTTAAGCTCAAAGTTAATGAAAAAAGGATTTGAATCCGTCTTTTACAGATCCAAATCCCAACAAATGATGTCTATTTCTTTAAAACGATACGATCTGAAGCCTCACGGTCCATGTCATCGATAATAATCTGGTTCTCTTCAGCCACATAAATCTTGATATCGTCTCCAATAAAGACTCTCTGATTTTCTGGTTCGAAGGTCACCTTCTTCACCTCTTTATCTCCGTTCGCTTCAACTTCTGTCCACGTTCCGGTATTTCCAGTGACTACAAGAGTAATGCTATCACCCTCGTCTTGTCCCTTGTAGGTCCCATCTATATTAGTAGTTGCGTCAGTCTTTGCACTAGTAGTAGAACTAGAAGCACTGGTTTCTGATACTTGACTAGTGCTCACTTCAGAGCTAGGGCTTGCTTGGGATGAAGGTGTCGACTTAGTTGTTGACGAACAAGCAACTAAAAGACTAAGACTTGCCACAGTAGCAAGAGAAAGTGTAAATTTTTTTAGTGACATAATGTCTCCTTTCTTTCAGGAGCTAAAGGCAGAAAAACTGCAGAACTATTCTACTTATACTATATCAAATAAAGGAAACAAGGTCAATCAAGCAACTATGTTTTTATAAGGTAGGCACGAACTTCAGATATAAAATAGAGGGAACCTGTAACAAACAGTAAGTCTTTCTCCCCTGCAGACTTTTCAAAATCATCTATAAAGTCTCGATAGGAAGCAACTCTATGATAGTCGCTCAAATCTTTATCCTCCAAAGATCCCTGATAGTCAAAACTCGTCACATAGAGAGCTGTATCAGGCAAATGATCGGTCAGATAACCAAGCATGCCACTGTAATCTTTACGCTTTAAAGCTCCAAAAAGGGTTTGAGGTTGATAACCTTGCTGAATTTTTTCCTGGATAAATTCAACTAACCGCTCCAAGGCTGGTAGATTGTGGGCACCATCTAGATAAATGTGCTCCGTAACAGCTTCTAGCCTCCCAGCCCAGCTGGTTGTTTTCAAAGCACGTCGGATAGATTCCTCATTGACCTTTTCACCTCTCCCTGTCATAAACAACAGAAATGCCTGCAAAGCAAGGGCGGCATTTTCCTCTTGATAAGCTCCTTCCAATCCTAGTTTTAATTGGGTCAAATCCGCTAGAGAAGAAGAAAAATTTCCTGATTTGAAAGAAAAATCTCGGTCAGCTTGGTAGAGAGTTACATCTAGATCTTCTGCTATCTTTTGACAAACGAGCTGGGCTTCAGGAGCTAAGTTTGCAATCACTGCTACTCTTTCTGGCTTAAAAATTCCTGCTTTCTGTTCAGCGATTTCTTCCAGACTATTGCCCAAGGTCTCCTGGTGATCTAGGCCGATTGATGCAATAACTGCAATCTCTCCAGTCACCACATTAGTGGTATCAAGAAGTCCACCAATCCCAACTTCTAATAGAACTAGATCCACCTCTTGTTCTTTAAAATAAAGCAAAGCAATCACGGTTAACAACTCAAAAAAAGACAATTGATCATGTGTCTCTAGGAGTCTTTGCTCCATTTCCTTAACTTGATTTGCTAAACGGATAAAGTCTGCATCCGATATAGGTTGACCATTGATACAAATCCGATCATGAATGCTAACAATGTGGGGCGAAGTAAAGGTCCCCACCTTCTTGCCGTGCGAAACAAAGAGCTCTCTCATAAAGGCGATGGTTGAACCCTTTCCATTTGTCCCTGTCACATGGATAATAGGATAGGCTTGCTCAGGGTTCCCCAGCAAGTCTACCGCTCTCTGCATCCGCCCCAAACCTGATCTGAAATTCAAACCGATTCGACTATGAAGCCATTTTTCTACTTCAAACACGCTTAATCTCCTTAATCCTTAATAAAAAAGCGAAGATTCTCTTCGCTTTTTACTTCATTAGCTAGTATTTAATTCTAGTATGGGAGAAAAATATCCCCCGGACGTTCCTGCTTTTTCTTATTTCTAAAAGCAGGGGTAAAAACATCCCCCGGACTTACCAGTTCTCTCTTATTTCAAGGAACTGGGCTGATACAGTCTCCCAGACTTACTTACTGTCTTTATTTTTAGCGTAAGGGTAAAAACGTTCCCCCGACTTACCAACTCTCTCCAGCTTCTAGGAGTTGGGGTAAAAACGTTCCCCGAACTCGCCAGCTCTCTCTTAATTCAAGGAGCTGGGCTGATACAGTCTCCCAGACTTACTTACGGTCTTTATTTTTAGCGTAAGGGTAAAAATGTTCACTGAACATTTTTACTCCTCCATAAAGCTGTTGAAGACTTCTTCAATCATGTTCCATTCATCTTCTGAATCTTCAGGGATTGGTTGCAATTCACCTTCTGTTCCATCTTCATTTTCGATGAATGAATAAGCTTGGATTTCAACTTCACCGTTTTCATCTTCTTCTGCGTTAACTGGTACAAGAAGCACATAGTTTTTACCAAATTCTTCTTTTCCGTCAATAGTCAAAAGGATTTCAAATAAAGTTTCGTTTCCTTGCTCATCTACAAGTGTAATAAGTTCACGTTCTTCGTGATCGTGGTTGTGATCGTGTGACATAGTTTCTCCTCTGTCTTAAAATTTTCTATCTAAATAATTTTGCAAAATCAATTGAGCAGCTAATTTATCAATAACTTTTTTACGCTTATTGCGACTAATATCCGCTTGCTCAATCAACATACGCTCTGCAGCGACCGTAGTTAGGCGTTCATCTTGATACTCTACTGGTAGACCAAAGAGTTCTTCTAGTTTGGCCCCATAGGCTTGGCTGGCTTCTACCCGCGGTCCACTGGTATTGTTCATGTTTTTAGGCAAACCAACAACAAAGCGCTCCACTTTATAAGTATCAACCAATTCCTTGAGTCGTTCGAAACCGAACTCTCCCTGTTCTTCATTGATTTGGATGATTTCAAGCCCTTGTGCCGTAAAACCTAACGGATCGCTAATCGCTACTCCTACCGTTTTGGAACCAACGTCCAATCCCATAATTCTCATAGATTATAGATCGACTCCTTGTCCTTTAAGGTAGTAGCGAACCAGTTCTTCAACGATTTCATCTCGCTCATACTTACGGATTTGATTTCGTGCATTGTTATAACGAGGAACGTAAGCTGGGTCTCCACTGAGAACATAGCCCACGATCTGGTTAATAGGGTTATAGCCCTTTTCATTCAAAGAAGCATAGACATCTGTCAATGTTTCACTGATTTCTTTTTTATTGGAATCGTCCAATTTAAAACGTACGGTTTCTTCAGTAAATCCCATTCTAACACCCTCTTTCCTTAGAATAGTACTATTATAGCACATTCGCGGTCGTTCTACAAATCACACAGTCTGATTCTGCTGATTTTCTCTGACTTTTTACTGGACTGTTGCCCCATTTGCAACACGATTAGCAATATAGTCCTCTGGTTCGTTTTTCAATAGATTTTCCAGTCCAACATTCTTCAAGTATTCGTTTTCACTTGCTTTTTTGAGATCCAGTGTTTGGAAATCATAGCTAGTCTTGGTTTCCATCTCTTTCTCATTTAAAAGAGTCGTTTCGATGGTAAATCCTGAAATTTTTCGAGCCGCTTGAACAGACTCATCCTTGTCCTCAGCTTCTTTTAGAGCTTTTTTAGCTTCATCTAATCCTCGCTCAGAAATATAATTTTTTAAATCTTCTGATACTGGACGCTTTTGCTGAATGGTCAAGCTTAAAAATTGATTGCCTTTGTAGGTAATGATTTGAGTTTGCTGAGCACCACTCTCATCAGCTGGCAAAACCAAGGTCTTGGTAACAACTGTATTCTTGGTTGCATTTTCTAATACGGGCAAGGTAGACTGTAGGGCTTCTTGAGAACTCTCAGTAGTTGAAGCTGCTGTTTCTTTTTTCTGACCACATCCAACGAGCAAAAATAGTGCTGCGAATGTTCCAATGACTAACTTTTTCATAAATCCTCACATGTTATCCAATTTAAATATTAGAGAAGGCCAGGAGTCACTCCCAGCCTTGATGTTTTATAGAGCCGCACGTAAACGCGCTTCTGCATTTTCCACATTACGGACAGAGCGTGGCAAAAAGGCACGGATATCGTCTTCTTTATAGCCGACTTGTAGGCGTTTCTCATCTACAAGAATCGGACTTTTCAAGATACGTGGTGTTTCCATGATTAGGTTGAGCACTTCATTGACACTCAAATCTTCGATATCAACACCAAGGGCCTTTGCATAACGATTTTTCGATGATACGATACTTGCAATTCCATTGTCTGTTTTTGTCAAAATATCAAGTAGTTCTTCTCTCGTGATTCCTTCCTTACCGAGGTTTTGTTCTTTATAACTTAACTGGTGGGCATTGAGCCAGGTCTTCGCTTTTTTACAGCTAGTACAACTTGAGACTGTATAAATTTTGATCATGTACCTACCCCTTTCGCTACATGTTACTATCAGTTTAGACTATTATACCATAAAAAACATCGGACTTGCGACCTATTTTTAAAAAAATTTTAACTTTTTTGGCAATTTTTGAACTTTTTTCTTGACAAAACACGAACTATAACCATTCTTTATATTTCTTAATGTAAAATTTCTTAATAACGGTGACGCTAAACATGTACAAGAAAATAATACCGACTAAAAACAAGAAGTATGGAAGTCCCAATGGAGCTAAACGAAGGATATTCACTAGTGGGCCATAAGGTAGACTAGTTACGAAGAAAGCCGCAACCAAAGTTGTAAAAATCACAAGCCAAGCTGGTCTGCTTTGTACAAAAGGAACTTTTGCTGTACGAAGCATATGGATAACCATAGTTTGAGACCACATAGATTCGATGAACCATCCTGTTTGGAACAAGATAATAAACTGAAGGGCAGATTCAGAACCATGAACATAATGATAGCCTGTCACCAAAGGAACAATGATAAAATAGAGGAAAATAAAGGTCAGAATATCAAAGATAGATGAAATTGGACCCATCCAAACCATAAATCGAGTAATAGATTTTGCTTCCCATGTATGGGGTTGTTTGAGGAAGTCTTGATCCACATTATCAAATGGCAATGCCACACAAGACAAATCATAGACTAGGTTTAAAACAATGAGATGAACAGGAGCCATTGGTAAAAATGGCAAGAAGATACTCGCAACAAGGAGTGAGAAGATATTCCCAAAGTTTGAACTGACGGTCATCTTGATGTACTTGGTCATGTTGGCGTAGACCTTACGACCTTCAACGATACCAGTTTCAAGAACCATGAGATCCTTGTCTAACAAAATAACATCCGCTGTTTCTTTGGCAATGTCTACTGCTGTATCTACAGAAATACCGACATCTGCTACCTTCATAGATGGGGCATCATTAATACCGTCACCCATATAACCAACTCCATGACCGTTTCTCTTCAACTGTAGAATGATACGCGCTTTTTGGTCAGGTGACAATTTAGCAAAGACTGTTACTTTTTCAACCACTTCTGCCAATTCTTGGTCTGTCATTTGGTCGATATCAGAGCCTAAGAGCATATGTTCAACATCCAAACCAACCTTTTCACAAATGGCTTGGGTTACTTTTTCATTATCTCCAGTTAAAATTTTTGTTCTGACACCATGTTCAAGCAAAGCTTGAATAGCTGGTGCTGCAGATGGTTTTGGTGGATCCAAGAAGGCAAGATAACCCGTAAGGATCATGTCACTTTCATCAGTCACAGCATAGGCATAATCTTCACGTAGACCTGATTTGTAGCCAACACCTAAGACACGCAAGCCTTGACGGTTTAATTGACCAACTTCTGCCAGTACTTCTTGGCGAATATCTTCGGTAATAGGGATTATTTCTCCACGATATTCCACATGTGTCGAAATGGTCAACATTTCTTCCAAGGCGCCTTTGGTCACCATACTAACAACATTGCTATCATCTTTGACGATAACACTCATGCGTCTGCGTTCAAAATCAAATGGTAGTTCGTCGATTTTTTGGAAGCTAGTGTCTAGATTTTGTAGGATAACATATTCCTTGGCTTCTTTTTCAGTTCTACTGATAATGGCACGGTCCATCAAGTTTTTCAAACCTGTTTGAAAATGTGAATTTAGATAAGCCCTTCTTAAAACCGCCATATCCAAATCACCATGGATATCCAAGGGATATTCTAAGACAATCTCATCTTGCGTTAGAGTTCCAGTTTTATCCGTACAAAGGATATCGATTGCTCCTAAGTCTTGGATAGCATTGAGTTTTTTGATGACCACCTTTTCCTTGGCCATAATAATAGAACCTTTGGCCAAGCTGGCTGTGATAATCATCGGAAGCATTTCTGGTGTAAGTCCGACACCAACGCTCAAGGCAAACACTCCAGCTTCTAGCCAGTCTCCATCGGTCAATCCATTTGCGAAAAACACGATTGGAACCATGACAAGCATCAAGCGGATCAAGAGCCAGGAAATGCTGTTCATTTCACGTTCAAAAGAAGTTGGCTCATCATAGGTGTTGAGAGTTTGTTCAATAGCTCCCATCATGGTATCATCACCAACCGCTAGAACCATAGCCGTAGCACTTCCTGAGATAACGTTTGTCCCCATGAATGCCAAAGATTCTGCTTCTAGTAGGCTATCTACATTTTGATTGGTGGCTTTATTTAAAGCAAGTTTTTCGACTGCATCACTTTCTCCAGTCAAGCCTGACTGTTGAACGAAAAAGTCGCGTGATTCAAATAAGATAACATCTGCAGGAATCATATCTCCCGC
Organism: Streptococcus sp. SO2; assembly: GCF_030440025.1. Next base: position 17,640 of record NZ_JAQFJH010000004.1, on the reverse strand, counting down.
ACTCAATTTCACGAGGTCTCCCACAACCAAGTCATCGATGGGTAACTCTTGTTCAAGACCATCGCGAATAACAGTTGCTGTATTGACAATCATTTTTGAAAGATTGGTTGTTGCCTTGTCACTCCGCAACTCTTGAACAAAACGGATGCCTCCTGAAATCAAAACCAAGACAACGATAATGATAGAGGTTGTCGGGTCCTCTTGACCAGGTTTGGCAAGCCAGACGTTTGTAACGAGAGAGATAAAGGCAATCACAAGCAAAATGATTGTGAAAGGATTGATAATGGACTCATAAATCTTTTTAAAGATGGAATCCTCTTGACCCTTTGTGATGGTGTTTTCACCATATAGGTCACGGTTTTCTTCGACTTGTTCTGAATCTAAGCCTTTTAGACTTGTATGGTAAAAAGCTAGACTTTCTTTGAATGGAGTTTGAATAGCTGCTGCTAATCTTTCTTTTGTAGTTTTCATTGGTTTCTCCTATCTGTATGAATGATAATTTCATACACAGGGACCAATCACTTTATAAGGACAAAACGACACAAATCAGCGATTGGCTGTGTATGTGCGGTTCTGGATGATCGTCAATTTGCATCGTTTTTCTCCTTTCTTTGTTTTAAAACAGCAGAAAGTCCTGCCATAAAATGGCAGGACTAAAAAACTTATTATCTGTTTTCGTTCAAGCTTTAACTCCATAGGGCGATGTAATGAGCTTAGTCTTGACCTTCGCGACCAGGACTGTTGACCAACGAGTAGTGTCTCCACTGCTTTGCGGTAGTCATCCGTATCCCTATGGTAGCCTCACCTACCGTTTTCGCCTTTCAGTATAAACCTTTAACTAGTAAAAGTCAACGATTTATCTCATTTTTCTTAGATTACGATTAATTCTTTTGGAGCAAGGGTTAATAACTCACAACCGGTATCTGTAATCAGGATATCATCTTCGATACGAACCCCGTATTTATCTTCAATATAAATACCAGGTTCATCAGTCAAGACCATCCCAGATTTAATAACTTCTTTCGAAGTTTGGCTAAAGTAAGGTTCTTCGTGGATATCAAGTCCAATACCGTGCCCGATACCGTGAGTAAAATATTCTCCATAGCCTGCTTCAACAATGATATCACGAGGAATTTTATCAAAGTCACGGAAACCTAAGCCAGCCTTAGCTTGGTCAATCAATGCTTGGTTGGCCTTCAAAACGGTGTTGTAGATTTCTGCTTGTTCGTCGCTGACATGGCCTAGGTAAATAGTACGAGTCATATCACTGACATAGTGGTCATAAAGACAACCAAAGTCCATGGTAATAGCTTCGCCTAGTTCTACTGGCTTGTGCATTGGATGGGCGTGAGGTTTAGAAGAGTTGATTCCACTAGCTAGAATCGTGTCAAAAGACAAACCAGCAGCTCCTAATTCACGCATACGGAAGTCCAGGAAGTTGGCAATTTCAATTTCTGTCTTCCCAGGCTTGATAAAGTCAAGAACATCGTGGAAAGCTTGGTCTGAGATGGAACAAGCCTTGCGAATAGTCGCAATTTCTGTCTCATCCTTAATCATACGAAGCGCTTCAACAAACTGAGTCTGAGGAACTAGTTCCAAACCTTCAAAGGCGGTTTGCATACGGTGGTAATAAGAAACTGAAATTTCATCTTCAAACCCGATACGAGAAAGGCCCATATCTTTTGCAATCTTTGCGATAGTAGCCAACTCGTCACGCTCTGCAAAAATCTCAAAGCCAGTAACTTCTTGCTTGGCAGCGATGATATAGCGGGCATCTGTCACTAAGACCTGACGGTCACGACTGATAAAGACTGTCCCATTTGAACCCCAAAATCCTGTCAAATAGTAGACATTTTTAAGGTTATTGATAATGATTCCATCTAGTTCTTTTTCTTGCATTTTATCTAAAAATGCTTGTACACGTTTATTCATGATGTAACTTTCCTTTCAAATACTGTCCTGTGTAGCTAGCTTGGTTAGCAGCTACTTCTTCTGGAGTTCCTGTTGCGATAATAGTACCACCGCCAACACCACCTTCTGGTCCTAGGTCGATAATATGGTCTGCTGTTTTGATGACATCTAGATTGTGCTCGATCACGAGAACTGTATTTCCATCATCGACAAAGCGAGACAAAACGGTGAGTAGGCGAGCAATGTCCTCGGTATGCAAACCAGTTGTCGGTTCATCTAAAATGTAGAAAGACTTACCTGTCGAGCGTTTGTGGAGTTCACTAGCTAACTTCATACGTTGCGCTTCTCCACCAGAAAGAGTTGTGGCAGGTTGTCCCAAGGTCACATAACCTAGACCTACATCCTTGATTGTCTGGAGTTTGCGTTGAATTTTTGGAATGTGTTTGAAAAATTCTACCGCATCGTTGACGGTCATATCCAATACTTGCGAGATATTCTTTTCCTTGTAGTGAACTTCCAGGGTTTCGCTATTGTAGCGAGTCCCATGACAAACTTCACAAGCTACGTATACATCTGGTAAGAAGTGCATTTCAATCTTGATAATCCCGTCACCCGAGCAGGCCTCACAGCGCCCACCCTTGACATTAAAACTGAAACGCCCCTTCTTATAGCCACGAATCTTGGCTTCATTTGTCTGAGCAAAGAGGTCTCGAATATCATCAAAGACACCTGTATAGGTCGCAGGATTAGACCTCGGTGTTCGTCCAATTGGACTCTGGTCAATGTCTATCAGACGATCGATATGCTCGATTCCTGTAATGGTTTTAAACTTACCAGGCTTGTCTGAATTGCGATTGAGCTTTTGAGCAATGGCTTTTTTGAGAATACTGTTAATGAGTGTCGACTTCCCTGAACCAGACACCCCTGTCACCGCAATGAATTTCCCGAGTGGGAAGCGAGCGGTGATATTTTGCAAGTTGTTCTCACGCGCACCTGTCACTTCGATCAAGCGACCATTTCCAACGCGACGTTCTGATGGTACAGGAATCGAGCGTTTCCCTGATAGATACTGTCCTGTAATGGATTTGCTGTTGCGAGCTACCTGCTTAGGCGTTCCTGCAGCAACAATTTCTCCACCAAAGACACCTGCACCAGGGCCAACGTCAATCAGATAATCAGCTTCTCTCATAGTATCTTCATCGTGTTCTACCACGATCAAGGTGTTACCCAAGTCACGCATCTTTTTCAGACTGGCAATTAAGCGGTCATTGTCCCTCTGGTGAAGACCGATGGACGGCTCATCTAGGATATAGAGTACTCCTGAGAGGTTGGAACCAATCTGAGTAGCCAAGCGAATACGTTGACTCTCCCCACCTGATAATGTTCCTGCAGAACGAGACAGGGTCAGATAGTTGAGACCGACATTGTTGAGGAAGGTCAAGCGGTCTTTTATTTCTTTAAGAATTGGACGAGCGATGATGGCTTCATTTTTTGATAGGCTCAACTGATCAATAGCTTCTAAGTGGTCTGCGATGGAGAGGTCTGAAATTTCTCCGATGTGGAGTCCTTTTTCTCCCCCTACTCGAACAGATAAGGCTTGGTCATTGAGACGATAACCGTGACAGGTGCCACAAGTTAGCTCATTCATATAAAGGCGCATCTGAGTGCGAGTGTAGTCACTATTGGTTTCATGATAGCGACGTTTGATATTATTGACAACTCCTTCAAAAGGGATGTCGATGTCGCGAACTCCGCCGAATTCATTCTCATAGTGGAAATGGAATTCCTTACCATCTGAACCATAAAAAATGAGATTCTTATCCTCCTCTGATAAGGCCTCAAAAGGAGTATCCATATCCACTCCAAAGGCTGTCATGGCTTGTTCTAGCATATTTGGATAATAGTTAGAAGAGATAGGGTTCCAAGGTGCCAATGCTCCCTCACCAAGGGTTTTACTAGCATCTGGCACTACTAGATCCGTATCAACCTCTAGCTTGATCCCCAAACCATCACACTCACTACATGAACCAAACGGTGCATTGAAAGAGAAGAGACGAGGTTCTAGTTCTGGAACCGTAAAGCCACAGACTGGACAAGCGTAGTGTTCTGAGAAGAGCAACTCAGAGTCATCCATGGTATCGATAATGACATATCCTTCAGCAATACGGAGGGCTGCTTCGATGGAATCAAAGAGACGACTACGGATACCTTCCTTGATGATAATACGGTCTACCACCACATCGATGTTGTGTTGCTTATTCTTTTCAAGTTCAGGAATTTCGGTCACATCATAGACAACTCCATCCACACGGACACGGACGTAACCATCTTTTTGAATCTTTTCAATCAGAGTCTTATGCTGACCTTTTTTCTTACGAATAACAGGAGCCAAAATCTGCAGACGCTGGCGCTCGGGTAATTCCAAAACCTTGTCTACGATCTGTTCGACAGACGAAGCCTTGATAGCCCCATGTCCATTGATACAGTAAGGTGTTCCGACACGTGCATATAGGAGACGCAAATAGTCGTTGATTTCCGTCGTTGTCCCAACCGTCGAACGAGGATTTTTACTGGTCGTCTTCTGGTCAATAGAAATGGCAGGGCTGAGACCATCGATAGAATCCACATCTGGCTTTTCCATATTACCCAAAAACTGACGAGCATAGGCTGACAGACTTTCAACATAGCGGCGTTGCCCTTCTGCATAAAGGGTATCAAAGGCCAAACTAGACTTCCCAGATCCAGATAGTCCCGTCACCACAACTAGTTTGTCTCGTGGAATTTCCACGTCAATATTTTTTAAATTATGGGCGCGTGCCCCATGGATGACAATCTTATCTTGCATGTTACTTCTTTCTAGTCCATTGTTGCTTTCCATTATACCAAAAAAAGTGAAATTCTATTACCAAAAAAGCCGATTTTGTAGTATAATAGTACGGTGTCAAAAATCACTGAAACACGGATTAGATTAGGAAAGGATAAGAGATATGAAGCAAGTCTTTCTCTCAACTACAACTGAATTTAAAGAGATTGATACGCTCCAGCCGGGCACTTGGATCAATCTCGTCAATCCTACACAAAGCGAATCGATGGAAATCGCCTCAGCCTTTGATATTGATATCGCAGACCTCCGTGCACCGCTCGATGCGGAAGAGATGTCTCGTATCACCATCGAAGATGAGTACACCTTGATTATCGTAGACGTCCCAATCACAGAGGAAAGAAATAACCAGACCTACTATGTGACTATTCCCTTGGGGATTATCATCACAGAAGAAGCTATCATTACCACTTGTTTGGAGCCTCTCCCACTTCTTGATGTCTTTATCAATCGTAGACTTCGGAATTTCTATACCTTCATGCGTTCGCGCTTTATCTTCCAAATCCTCTACCGCAATGCGGAGATTTACCTAACCGCCCTCCGTTCAATCGAACGTAAGAGTGAGCAGATTGAGAGTCAACTTCACAAATCTACTCGAAACGAAGAATTGATCGAACTCATGGAGTTGGAAAAGACCATCGTCTACTTCAAAGCTTCTCTGAAGACAAATGAGCGCGTGATTAAAAAATTGACCAGTGCGACTAGCAATATCAAGAAATACCTCGAAGATGAAGATCTACTTGAAGACACCTTGATTGAAACGCAACAGGCCATCGAGATGGCGGATATCTATGGAAACGTCCTTCACTCTATGACAGAGACCTTTGCCTCTATCATTTCAAACAACCAGAACAATATCATGAAAACCTTGGCCCTCGTGACCATCGTTATGTCTGTGCCGACCATGATTTTCTCAGCCTACGGAATGAACTTTAAGGATAATGAAATTCCTTTAAACGGAGAACCGCACGCTTTCTGGCTCATCGTCTTCATCGCCTTTGCTATGAGTGTTTCCCTCACTCTTTACCTCATCCATAAAAAATGGTTCTAAACAGGAGTTATTATGTCACAGATTGATTTAAAAGAATTAACCAAGAAAAACCAAGAATTTATCCACATTGCAACCCAACAATTTCTCAAGGACGGAAAAACCGACGCTGAAATCAAGGCCATCCTTGAAGAAGTCATTCCTCATATCCTTGAAGAACAACCAAAAGGTGTAACTGCTCGTTCAATTTACGGAGCACCAACTCACTGGGCTCACAGCTTTAGCGAAAAAGAGCAATACGAGAAAGAACATCCAAAGGAAAACGACGATCCAAAATTGATGATGTTGGATTCAGCCCTTTTCATTACAGGACTGTTTGCAGTAGTTAGTGCCTTGATGAGCTTCTTCTCAAACCAACCCGTAGCTTACGGATTGGTAACACTTATCAGTGTAGGGGCCTTTGGTGGAGTTGCCTTCTACCTTCTCTATCACTTCATCTACCGCTACTACGGACCAGATACTGACCGTAGCCAACGCCCTCCATTCTGGAAATCACTTTTAGTTATGTTAGCGACTATGTTTGCTTGGGTCTTCATCCTCTTCTTGAGTAACTTCCTTCCACAAGCCATCAACATTAGCTTACCACCTCTTGTTTTGTTGGTCATTGGAGGAGCTCTCCTTGCCCTACGTTTCTACCTCAAAAAACGTTTCAACATTAAGAGCGCAAGTGCAGGACCTGCTAGATATTAAGATAAACAAAAAAAGTAGTGTGTTTTGTAGACAGACTACTTTTATTATGGCTTCAAAGCATTTTTTGATTCTCCAAAGAAAAGTAGCTACATTTTCTAAAAACGTTCTAATGTAAAGTCTTCCCTTGGAATCCCGAGGTTTTATCCTTGATTCCAAGTTGTTTTTCTGTTATACTAATAAAGTAATAAGGAGAAATATATATGACAAAACAGAGAATTAATCAAATTGTCGGTTCAATTGGTGCCTTTATCGGAATTATTGTATTTATAGCCTACATCCCCCAAATTTTTGCCAATTTACAAGGAAATAAAGCTCAACCATTCCAACCTTTATCAGCAGCTGTTTCTTGCTTAATCTGGGTCATTTATGGATGGACAAAAGAGCCTAAGAAAGATTGGATTCTAATCATTCCAAACTCGGCCGGGGTTGTCCTTGGCGGACTGACCTTCCTTACTGCTCTATAAGAATGCAACTACTATAAAAAATGCAACCACATCGAGCGGTTGCTTTTTTGCTTACTTTTGTGATCTAAAAGCCTTTTTCTGATTCTAATTCTTGTTGTTTCCCCTCTTCTTTTGTGATACAATAGCATCAATTTATTTCTAGGAGGATGAGATATGATTTCTACTATTGGTATTGTTAGTTTGTCTAGTGGCATTATCGGAGAAGACTTTGTCAAACACGAAGTGGACTTGGGTATTCAACGTCTCAAGGATCTAGGACTCAATCCTATCTTTTTACCCCATTCGCTAAAAGGCTTAGATTTTATCAAAGAACATCCTGAAGCACGTGCAGAGGATTTGATTCAGGCCTTTTCTGATGATAGCATCGACATGATCCTATGCGCCATCGGTGGAGACGATACCTATCGTTTATTACCCTATCTTTTTGAAAATGACCAACTAGAAAAAGTTATCAAACAAAAGATTTTTCTCGGTTTCTCGGATACAACTATGAACCATCTCATGTTGCATAAACTAGGAATCAAGACTTTTTATGGTCAATCATTTTTAGCAGACATTTGTGAGTTGGACAAAGAAATGTTGCCATATAGCCTCCACTACTTTAAAGAATTGATTAAGACGGGAAGAATCTCAGAAATCCGCCCTAGCAATGTTTGGTATGAGGAACGAACTGATTTTAGTCCCAAAGCCTTGGGAACACCTCGTGTCAGCCATGCAAATACTGGTTTTGAGTTGTTACAAGGAACTGCCCAGTTCGAGGGGGAAATCCTCGGCGGTTGCCTCGAATCCCTCTACGATAGCTTTGACAACTCTCTACACGCAGATAGCACAGACCTCTGCCAAAAATACAAACTTTTTCCTGACTTATCCGACTGGGAAGGAAAGATTCTATTGCTAGAAACAAGTGAAGAAAAGCCTGAACCTGATGATTTCAAAAAAATGTTGCAGGCTTTAAAGAACACTGGGATATTTGAAGTTATCAGTGGACTCTTGGTCGGAAAACCTATGGATGAAACCTTCTATGACGACTATAAGGAGGCTTTAATGGACACCATTGATAGCAATATCCCGATTGTCTATAATCTAAACGTTGGCCATGCTACACCAAGAGCAATTGTTCCCTTTGGAGTCCACGCGTATGTAGACGCAACGGAGCAAGTCATTCGCTTTGACTATAACAAAGAAAGCTGAGATGAATTTCTCAGCTTTTTCTCATTATCATTACTGGCATTTTCATCACATACTACTGATAGCTAAAATGATCAAGGAAAGGCTGTTGCTTAACATATGAACCAGTAAGGGATAGTAAATATTCTCCTTTTCTTTCACATAAATAATTGAAAAGGCCAGGCCACCACCTAGATAACCGACTGAACCGACCCACTCGGATAAGTTTAAATTATGCATATGACTCAGGGCAAAGATAAGTCCTACCAGAATAATGCTTAGTAAATCTGGCAACTGTTTCTGCAAATGATGCAATAAGAGCTGACGGAAAAAGAGTTCTTCCATCAAAGGTCCGATGATGCAGGCGAAAACGGCTATCAGTAGGGGTTGGTCTTGAAAGGTGCTTTGAAGATTCGACTGATTTAGACTTTGTCCGTCTAGTCCCAAAAACTGCCTTAATATTGACGATAGAAGTTCAAAGAGAATGGTCATGAGAAAAAGAAAGAGCCAGCCTTTTAAAACGCCAAAGAAGAATTTTCTTTTCGTCTTTCTAATCTCATTCCATTGCTGAATCAATCTATCCTTGCACAAGAAAGAGGCATATAGAGCTAATACTACATAGACTAGATATTTTAGATAATTCGCAATGGTAGATGGCATCAAGAAAGCCAACCATCTAACGCCATCAAACACAAAGAGAACTGTGTAGAGAATCGCAAAAATCAGAATTCCCTTATTTTTGCTAGACATCATTTAATTCCCCTTCCATTCACAATCATTCTCATGGTCATCAACCAACCCTGCAGCCTGTAGAAAGGACAAAACAGCGACTGGTCCAGTGAACTTAAAGCCTCGTTTTTTGAGATTTTTGGATAATTTCTCAGATAGAGCTGTTTTGGCAGGCGCCTGGCTGTAGTCAGGTACATCATTCACAATCGTCTTCCCACCGACAAAAGACCAAAGATAGGCATCAAAAGTTCCGAATTCTGCCTGAACTTGTAGAAAAGCCTGAGCGTTGGCCCGCGTCGCAAATATCTTGGCACGATTGCGGATGATGGCTGGATTATCCATCAAAGCTTCCAATTCTTCATCAGTCATGTCCGCAACACCTTGAACTTGATAGTCATGAAAAGCTTGACGAAAAGCTTGGCGTTTATTGAGCACCGTTTCCCAAGACAGACCTGCCTGATAGGTCTCCATACAGAGCAACTCAAAAAGAGCCTGGTCATCATGAAGGGCCTGGCCCCACTCTTCATCGTGGTAGGCTACATATAGAGGGTTGTTCATTTTAACCCAGCCACAACGTTTTGGCATAGACTTCTCCTATTTCACCAACATCTTGAGGGCAGACTTGATATAGTTCTCAGCTGTATCTGTCGTTCCTTCAAAGAATTTCTTGATTTTCTTAAGCTCAGTTGCCTTGTAGCCCAAAGCCAACATGGCTTCCATAGCTTCTTCCAGTTCTTGGTTGTCACTGCTAGATGGAGCTGCAGTTTTAGCAGGGAGATCGTCTCCTGCCACAACAACTTTCCCTTCTAAGTCCAACACCATCTGTTGGGCTGTTTTCTTACCGATTTTAGGGAACTTGGTCAAGTAGGTGATGTTCTTAGTCTCAATAGCTTGAACGAGACCTGCATTGTCATCAGCTGCGATGATGGCAAGAGCGGAAACAGGACCAATGCCTGACACAGAGATCAAACTGAGAAAGAGCTTTTTCTCGTCTTCTGAGCGAAATCCATAAAGCAGATGGGCGTCCTCACGCACGACTTGATGCACATAAATTTGAGCTTCTTGATTGACTTGTCCTGAGTAGGCATAGGGGTTAGCTACGTGTAGGATATAGCCGATTCCGTTTGCTTCTAGAACGATGTATTTAGCAGTAATTTTGGTAATAATACCCTTTAGATATTCGTACATAATTTTCCCTTCAATTTATACTCAATGAAAATCAAAGAATAAACTAGGAAGCCGACTGTAGGCATAACTTGAGTTAGGCAAGGCATGGCTGACGCAGTTTAGAGAGATTTTCGAAAAGTATTAGTATTTTCCTAGTTCTCGTAGACTCGTGTGATTTTCCTGAATGCGACGGAACATCTTTTCCATGTCCGACTTGGTAAAGTGAACCAAAACAGGACGTCCGTGGGGACAGTTATAGGGGTTGTCACATTGAGAAAGTTGGTATAGAAGTTGTCTAGCCGAGTGGTCATCGATACGATGATTGGCCTTGATAGACCGCTTGCAGGACATCATAATGGCTAGTTCAGCTCGGTATTTCTTGATAGAAACTTCCTTGGTCAAGAGCAGCATGTCGCACATCTCATAGATTCCAGACTCAATTTCCTCCTCTGCCATCCAAATGGGATGTTCGCGTAAGATAAATTGATTCTCCCCGTACTCTGCTAGAAAGACGCCGACTTCCTCTAAGAGAGGCATTCTTTCCTTGAGACGAAGGACATCATCTGCTGGAAATTCAAAGATGTAGGGCACTAGGAGCTGCTGCTGGCTCTGGTCAACATTGCCAATACTTTCGCGATACTCCTCATACTTAACCCGCTCCTGTGCCGCATGCTGGTCTATGATGTAGAGACCATCTCGACCTTGGGCAAAGAGGTAGGTGCCGTGCATCTGCCCGAAAAATTCCAACTCTGGGAAACTAGAAGACTCTTCTCGCTCTAGCTTGTCATAAGCCTTATCCAAACTAGCCATATCTAACTCTGGATGATCTAGTTGGTCGTAGCTGACCGATTTTCTCTCTGCAAAATGCAGTTTAGCTGGCTTGGTCAACTGATCCAATGTTTCCTTAGCAAACAGATTCAAATCCTGTTTCTCTTCTGTCAAGTTTACCTGATGGTCTGCCACCTCAGCTGGAATAGAGATTGTTGCTTCCGTTTGCTCGTAGTAGAGATTGTTTTCTTTAAGTGGGAGAATGGTTTGCTCTACTTTTTCACGGTTGCGAACGGTAGATTTGGCAAGATTTTCCAAGGCATCCGGAATCAAGGTCTGCTCCTTGAGACTCTTTGCAATAGCTTCTGAAACCAGCGCCATTAGTTCTCTTTCCTTGGAAATTCGCACCTCTTGCTTGGTCGGGTGCACATTGACATCGGCTAAGTAAGGGTCAATCTGGATATGAATCACAGCCAGCGGAAAACGCCCCACCATGAGTTTGCTTCCATAACCATCTAAAATGGCACGATTGAGCAGGAAATTTTTGATATAACGGCCGTTGATAAAGAGACTGATGTAGTTGCGATTAGCGCGCGTCAATTCCGGCAATGAGACAAAACCTGAAATTTCAAAATCTAGGTCAGAATTCTCAATCTCAACCATCTTTTTGGCACTGGCCAAACCATAGATTCCAGCAATGGCTTGACGCAGTTGGCCCGTACCAGCTGTCCGTGTCATTTCCTTGCCATCGCTAATCAGGCTAAAGGAAATCTCAGGATGGGCTAGCCCCAAACGGTTGACAATATCGATGATATGAGACAACTCTGCCTGCTGGCTCTTCATATACTTGAGACGAGCTGGTGTGTTGAAAAAAAGATCCTCCACACAAACCTTGGTCCCAACAGGACTGGTCGCAGGCACAACTTCTTCTACTTCTCCCCCACGAGCCACTAGCTTGGTCCCGTGACTTGCTCCATCCACTGCTGTCAACAGAGTCAGCACACTAACAGATGCGATCGAAGGCAGAGCTTCACCACGAAAACCAAGAGTCCGAATCCGAAAGAGATCCGCTTGATTCTTAATCTTACTGGTTGCATGACGGCGGAGAGCCAACTCGACTTCATCGTGGGCAATCCCGTGTCCATTATCGGTGATTTGGATTTTCTTAAGACCAGCTTCTTCAATCTCAACGATAATCTTGCTTGAGCCAGCGTCGATAGCATTTTCAACTAACTCTTTAACTACACTGGCAGGACGTTCGATAACTTCTCCTGCTGCAATCTGGTTAGCCAAGACTTCTGGCAATTCAATAATATGAGACATCTTTCAGCCCCTTTCTCAACTGTTTTTATCTATTTCTCTGAAAATAATACTCTTCAAAAATCAAATTCAAACCACGTCAGTCTCGCCTTGCCGTATATGTGTTACTGACTTCGTCAGTTCTATCCACAACCTCAAAACAGTGTTTTGAGCAACCTGCGGCTAGCTTCCTAGCTTGCTCTTTGATTTTCATTGAGTATAAGCTAGTGCTATTATACCATATTTCACTCGTTTCCAAAAAAGTCCAAGCAGCAACTTTCTTCCCGATTTTACTAGGTTATTTACCAAGTTTGTGGTACAATAGGTAGAAACAATATTTTAAAAAGGAGAAAAGACACATGCACATTTTTGATGAGCTAAAAGAGCGTGGTTTGATTTTTCAAACGACTGATGAAGAAGCTTTGCGTAAAGCCCTAGAAGAAGGTCAAGTTTCTTATTATACTGGCTACGATCCAACTGCTGACAGCCTCCACCTAGGCCACCTTGTTGCAATCTTGACAAGTCGTCGTTTGCAGTTAGCAGGTCACAAACCTTATGCGCTCGTTGGCGGTGCTACAGGTCTCATCGGAGATCCGTCCTTCAAAGATGCTGAACGTAGTCTCCAAACAAAAGACACAGTAGATGGCTGGGTCAAGTCTATCCAAGGACAACTTTCTCGCTTTCTTGACTTTGAAAATGGTGAAAATAAAGCTGTCATGGTCAACAACTACGACTGGTTTGGCAGCATCAGCTTCATTGACTTCCTCCGTGATATCGGGAAATACTTCACTGTCAACTACATGATGAGCAAGGAGTCTGTGAAGAAACGTATTGAAACAGGGATTTCTTACACTGAGTTTGCCTACCAAATCATGCAGGGGTATGACTTCTTCGTTCTTAACCAAGAGCACAATGTAACCCTTCAAATCGGTGGTTCTGACCAGTGGGGAAATATGACTGCCGGTACAGAATTGATTCGTCGTAAGGCTGACAAGACTGGTCACGTGATTACTGTTCCACTCATTACAGACGCAACTGGTAAGAAATTTGGTAAATCTGAAGGAAATGCTGTTTGGCTCAACCCTGAAAAGACTTCTCCATACGAAATGTACCAATTCTGGATGAACGTCATGGATGCTGACGCTGTTCGCTTCTTGAAGATCTTTACCTTCTTGTCACTTGATGAGATTGAAGACATCCGTAAACAATTTGAAGCGGCGCCACACGAACGTTTGGCTCAAAAAGTTCTCGCTCGTGAAGTCGTAACACTTGTTCACGGTGAAGAAGCCTACAAAGAAGCTCTCAACATCACTGAGCAACTCTTTGCAGGAAATATCAAAAACCTTTCTGTCAAAGAACTCAAACAAGGGCTTCGTGGTGTGCCAAACTACCAAGTACAAGCAGACGAAAACCACAACATCGTGGAACTCCTCGTATCTTCTGGTGTGGTTAACTCAAAACGTCAAGCCCGTGAAGATGTTCAAAATGGAGCTATCTATGTCAACGGCGACCGCATCCAGGACCTTGACTATGTCTTGAGTGACGCAGATAAGTTAGAGAACGAACTCACTGTTATCCGCCGTGGTAAGAAGAAATATTTTGTATTGACTTACTAAATTGTTAAACATTTACCTATAAACAAAGGAGTTACCCTCGAGAAAGGTAACTCCTTTTTGTTGTTGATAACCACATCTATCTAGCCTTAATAGACAGGCTACGCAAGACTATGCGTAAGGTTGTTAGATTATGTAAGATAGAAAGATTTGAAGGGCTGAGCCAGTTAAACAAGCCAAAGCCAATCAAACTACTATTTACGACAACGGTATCTTGAATATTCTTCTTGATGAGTGTTTGCAAAGATGATGATAGCGAATCCAACTCTTGGAAGAAATCCAAGCGATTATCTAACAATAAGATATCACTCATCTGCTTAGAAATATCTGCACTCTCATTCATCACCACACCGATATCTGATAGGGTTAGAGCCGCTGAGTCATTCAATCCATCTCCAACCATCAAAATAGTGTGACCTGCTTTCTGCAGTTCCTCTACTAACTCAAATTTCCCATCAGGTTTTAAGTCTGTATAGATCTGATCAAAGGGCAAATCTTTGACTAATTCCTCTGTTCTAACCAAGGTGTCCCCTGTTGCCAGAATCAATTTTTTCCCTTGTGCCTTAAGTTTCTCCAAGGCTGCTTTTGCTTCTTTTCTTAAAGGAGTATGAATACAGAACATTCCAATCAATTCATTCTGGTAGGCTAAGAATAAGAGATTGTAGTGACTCTTGTACTCTTCAATTAAAGCATTTTGTTCTGAACTGATATGAATCCGCTCATCCTGCATCAAGACATAATTCCCAATAAGAACTGGTTGGCCATCTATATGAGATTTGATCCCCTTACTTGCGATATATTGGAGTTTCCCATGCATTTCCTCATGTTCAATTCCCTCTATCTCGGCTTGCTTGACGATGGCATTAGCAATAGGATGATAAATGTGTTCCTCAAGACAGGCACTGATTCTGAGAATATCTTCCTCACTATTGTCTCCAAAAGGTAACACCTTTTCAACTATCGGATAGCTAGTTGTGATCGTTCCCGTCTTATCAAACAAGAAAGTATCAACTTCCAGGTATTTCTCCAGAACATCTCCATCCTTAATCACCATTTCACGGTTCAACCCCTCCTTGATAGCTGTCAAATAAGCTACAGGAGTAGAGATTTTCAAAGCGCAGGAGAAATCGACCAATAGGAAAGAGATAGCCTTAGAAAAAGAACCCGTTAATAGGTAAGTCAGCCCAGCCCCCAAGAAATTATATTTGACGACCTTGTCCGCCATCTTGATGAAATAGCGTTGTTTCGTTTTCTTGTTTTCTTCAGATTTTTTCATCAACTCAATCAGCTGTAAAATACGGCTGTTCATCTGATTATCGGTTACACGAATGCGTAGCTCCCCAGTCTCCAAGACTGTGTTTGCACAAACCGAATCAAACTCTCTTTTTTCAACTGGAAAACTCTCTCCCGTCAAGGAACTTTCGTTGACCATACCTAAACCTGAAACTACTTGTCCATCAAACAGAATTTCATTTCCTTGAGATAGGACCAAGACATCTCCTATTTGAACATCGGAACTCTTGATACTAACGACCGTATCGCCCTTTACCAAGAATACATCGTTTTCTTTTGCAAGAAGGCTTTGTTCTAAATCTGTTGCAGTTTTTTTCAAGGACCACTGATCTAAATGATTCCCCAAATCAAGCATAAACATGATGTTGCTGGCAGTCTTGGATTGGTTCATAAACAAGGACAATAAAATAGCCGAACAGTCCAAGACTTCCATCGTTAGTTCCTTACGCGCTAGTGTTTGATAGGCTTCTTTAACATATCCAAAAGCCTGATAACAAGTCCATATATAGCGAATAGGAGACGGCACAAGGCTACGAAAAAGCACACGCTTAATCGCTGCACCTGAAACGATAGAATAGGCACTCTCTTCTCTACGAACAGGAAGAGTCATCAACTCAGAAACTTTCCCTTTATCAATTCTTTTTAAAAAGGCTTCTGCATTGTCTAATACAGAGAAGCCTTCTTTTATACGTAGAGTAAAGTGCTGTTGATCCATGTAAAACTGGATAGACTCAATCCCCTTTTCATCTCTCGCCAAGGAACGAAGATAGTCTTGGATATCCAAGGTGAGTGAAAAAGAAGATGATAGGCGGATATGTTGGTATCCTCTATGTAGCACTTTAAAAGACATATTATTCTCCTATAAGGCTATCTAATTGCTCTTCTTTTTTCTCTTGCTCGTACAAATATTTGGCATCTTGCAAGACATCATCTCCATGTTGCTTCACAACAGAAACAGATGCATCTAGCTCGTCTTTCAACTTGTAAGCCTTAGCCAAAGCTTTAGAATAACCTTTTTTAGCTTCCTTACTTGCCAAGATTTTCAAACCAAGGGTACCAAATGCGACACCACCCAAAAAGAGTGATGATTTTTTTGCAACTTTTGCGACGCTTAATACTTCTTTTAACATACTTATTTCCTCCTTATCATTATTATATAGCAATTTAGATATAAAAGCAATTTCATTCCATAAATTGGAGAATTAGTTTTATTTCTACTGAATCTCCCATCTACTTATTCCTAAAGTTGCTTTCATTTGCCTCTTTTGATACACTTAAACTATGAATACAAACCTCAAACCTAAACTTCAGCGCTTCGCTTCTGCGACTGCCTTTGCCTGTCCTATCTGCCAAGAAAATTTGACTCTGGCAGAGAGCAGTCTCAAATGCAACAACCGCCATTCTTTTGACCTAGCAAAATTCGGTTATGTCAATCTAGCCCCTCAAATCAAGCAATCCGTCAACTACGACAAGAAAAACTTTCAAAACCGCCAGCAAATCCTAGAAGCTGGCTTTTACCAAGCTATTCTAGATGCCTTATCAACCATGCTTTCTAGCTCAGAAACAAGTAAAACTGTCTTAGATATCGGCTGTGGCGAAGGCTTCTACTCTCGCAAACTCCAAGAAGTGCACCCTGACAAAACCTTCTATGCTTTTGATATTTCGAAAGACTCGGTCCAAATCGCCGCCAAGAGTGAACCCAACTGGGCAGTCAATTGGTTTGTTGGTGACTTGGCTCGCCTTCCTATAAAAGACGCCAGCATGGATATCCTACTTGATATCTTCTCACCTGCCAACTACGGAGAATTCCGACGAGTCTTATCAAAGGACGGCATCTTAATCAAGGTCATTCCTACTGAAAACCACCTCAAGGAAATCCGTCAGATGGTACAGGATCAGCTGACAAAGAAGGATTATTCTAATCAAGATATTAAGGAACACTTCCAAGGACACTTCAGCATCCAATCTAGTCAGATTGCTTCCCTGACCAAGTCTATCACCGTAGAGCAACGCCAAGCCCTGCTCAGCATGACACCCCTCCTCTTTCACGTTAACCAAAGCAAGATTGATTGGAGCCAACTGACAGAGATCACCATCGAAGCAGAGATTCTTGCCGGGAAAGCCCTGTAAACTAGTTTATGAGATAAAACCAAGCCCACACCTCTTCTCGAGATGCGGGTTTAAATCGCGATTTTTCACTGTCTTTCCGAACAGTATAAAAAATTTTGACCTCTCCATTTATTTTCGATTTGAAATGACAAATTTATCAATAAATAGCAAGTGATATAGTCATTTAGTTTTAAAAAAGCACTCTAAACATTCAAAGATATTTGGGACTTCCCTTAATAAATTTGTCACTTTCTTTTTCAAGACAGCCCAAGCTTGCTCAATGGGATTCAAATCTGGTGAATAAGGTGGTAGAGGTAAGAAGAAGTGTTTATCTTTGACGCAAAGTTCATCCAAAATCTTCTTGGGATGAAAATTAGCATTGTCCATGACAATGACATGAGGTATCTTCAAAGCAGGCAGGAGTTGCGTTTTGAACCACTTAACAAAGAAGTCGCTCGTCATGCTTTCCTTGTAAATCATAGGAGCTATAAACTCTCCATC